>DAORIL010000034.1:0-20075 GCA_035438525.1 Pyrinomonadaceae bacterium | reverse complement strand
TTCCCGCCGGAACCGTTTGTCCGTTAATGGGTTTTAGTGAATATCCGCGCCTGGCTGAAAATTTTAAGTTTCCTTTGTTTGTTACGGAATTTGAGCCTTTGGCCTTTTTGGAAGGAATTCGCGGAGTCGTTGTCCAACCGAAAAAGGCACGCACGAAGTCGAAAATGCTTATCAACGAATCGTTACTTTTGAAGGCAACAAAGCCGCTCAAGCGATGTTGGCTGACGTTTTTGAAACCACCGACAGAGCGTGGCGTGGAATCGGCGTGATTCCCAAAAGCGGTTGGTCACTGAGCGAAAAATATCGCGATTACGATGCCGAATATAAATTCCAAGTTACTGATATTAAAACGGTTGAGTCGCCTTTGTGCAAAAGCGGCGAAGTCTTGCAAGGTAATCTCAAACCACATCAATGTCCTGCTTTCGGCAAAGAATGCACGCCCCGCAAACCACTCGGTGCAACAATGGTTTCCAGCGAAGGAGCGTGTGCGGCGTATTACAATTACGGAAGATTTACGGCAACGGCGAAATGAAGTATTTTTAAGTTTATGAAATTTAAACTTTTCATTTTTGCTTTTCTACTTTTAATTCCTACTTTTAACGTATTAGCGGGCTTTGAAGACTTCTCGAAAAAAGGCGGCGAATATCAGATTTTAGAGAATTTGCGAATAAACGCCAAAAGTATTGAGTATAAAGAAAAAAGTAATTTCACGATTTTAGGAAAAGAGTTTTCCGCCTCAAAATTTGAAGTTGAAGCGTCTGTTTTTGTCCAAACCGTTTGTTGTGATAGACCTGATGACGCTTGGGGAAACGTATTTGCTAGATACGAAATTTTTGTTGGGAAAGATGATTCAAATATTGCTCATGATTTGTTTCTCAAGAAGATTTATGATTTTTGGTCAACAACACCAACCGACGGAAGATATACTTCTCAATATAACTTAACCTTGAAAGATAATGATTATCTAATGTTTATGGCTCCAAGTTCTCACGATATAAACGAGCAATATCATCTTGTTTGGATTGATGGAAAGTATATGAAAATAATCTTCAAAAACTTTCGTGATAAAGATGGTGCTGGAGCAACAGATTCGTTTTGGGAGAAAAACATTAGATTCTATGTTGGAAAAAACAAAATTACTCCCAAGTTTATGGTAAATGAGATTCCTGACGAATTTCTAAAACTTTATAAAGAAAGAAAAATTCGTCTAAAAAATTCCAATTAGAAAATGAAATTTACATGTTTGCTCTTTGACCTTGACGGAACTTTGATTGATTCCCGCGATGATTTGGCTGATTCCGTTAATCTGACGCTTTCGGAATTGAATTTGGCGAATTTGCCGTCAGAAATGATTTACAACTTTATCGGCGAAGGTGTTTTTAATTTGATAAATCGTTCGATTTCGGCGAGTTTGAAACGAGAAGCTGAAATCGAATTTTCCAATCACGGCGTAGAAATATTTCGCAAAATCTATGCGGAAAATTGTTTGATAAAAACGAAACTTTACGAAGGTGTTAGCGAAACTCTGGACGAATTGGGCGATTATCAAAAAGCCGTTATCACCAATAAACCTTGGAATTTCAGCGTGCAAATTTTGGAAGGTTTGGGCATTTTGCGTCATTTCAAAATCGTCTGCGGCGGCGATAGTTTTGCCGAACGAAAACCTTCGCCTGTTCCGTTGGTTCAAACGGCGAAACGTTTGAATTGTCTGCCCGAAGAATGTTTGATGATTGGCGATAGTTGGGTGGATATTGAAGCAGGGAAAAACGCCAACATCAAAACTTGCGGTTGCATTTTCGGTTTTCGTGGGCGTGATGAGTTGGAAAAAGTGAAAGCTGATTTTTTGATTGAAAAGTTTTCAGAATTAACTCAAATTTTATGATACAAACTTTGTCTAAACTATTACTTTTATTTGTTTTAACCGTTTCTATTGTTTGCATCACAAATGCCCAAAAGATTTTAATTAAAACTTCGGAAGGTGAGATAAAAATCGAACTTTATGCTAAAAAAGCTCCGATAACGGTGGCTAATTTCCTGAAATATGTTGACGAAAAAATTTACGATGGGGCAAGTTTTTATCGCACCGTGAGGCTCGATAATCAACCAAACAGTCCGGTCAAAATTGAAGTTATCCAGGGCGGAACAAATGATGATAAAGCCAAGAAAAAATTCTCGCCGATCGAATTAGAAACAACTGAAAAGACCAAAATCAAACATCAAAATGGAACGATTTCAATGGCGCGAAGTGAGCCTAATTCAGCAACTTCGGAGTTTTTTATTTGCATCAATAATCAACCCGAACTCGACTTTGGCGGTAAACGAAATCCCGACGGCAAAGGCTTTGCGGCTTTCGGCAAAGTTATCAAAGGAATGGAAATCGTCAAAAAAATTCAGTTGAAAGAAACCAAAGTTTGGGAAGGTAATAATCAACCGCAATTATTAGCTGAACCCGTCAAAATAATCAGTATTAGGCGATTGTAAGACAGATGATTAACAACTCAGAAATAATCCTTTACGAATCAAATGACGGGCGAGTAAAAATTGATGTCCGCTTGGAAAATGAAACTGTCTGGCTCACTTTGAATCAAATTGCGGAGCTGTTTAAACGCGATAAGTCTGTTATTTCCAGACATCTGAAGAATGTTTTTGATTCAGATGAGTTAGACAAAAATTCAGTTGTTGCAAAAAATGCAACAACTGCCACAGATGGGAAAACTTATCAGGTTGAATATTTCAATCTTGATGCGATTTTATCGGTTGGTTATCGTGTCAATTCAAAACGCGGAACCCAGTTTCGGCAATGGGCAAGCAACAGATTAAAAGATTATTTGATAAAGGGTTATTCACTTAACGAAAAGCGTTTGGCAGAGAATTTGGCTGAATTGGAAACGGCAGTCCGAGCCATAAAACAAGTTGGCGAAGGCGAAGAACTAAAACTTTCCGAAGCCAAAGGATTGATAGAGCTAATCTCAAACTACACAAATAGTTTTATCTTGCTCAACCGCTTTGACAAACAGGAACTTGAAAGTGACAGTTTAAATACAAACATCACTTACGAGATTAAACACGATGAAGCGGTTTCTGCTGTTGAAGAATTAAAACGATTGTTGATTGAAAAGAATGAAGCGAGTGAACTTTTCGGAAATCAAAAAGACCACAGTTTTGCCGGAACTTTGGGGAGCATTGTGCAGACATTCGGCGGTGAATATCTTTACCCAAGTATCGAAGAACAAGCTGCTCATTTACTCTATTTCATCATTAAAAACCATCCTTTTTCAGACGGAAATAAACGCATCGGTTCATTCTTATTCGTTTGGTTTTTAGAGAAAAACAAGCACCGTTTTAACCAAAAAGGTGAACTCAAAATCAGCGAAAATGCTTTGACGGCATTGGCGTTGTTGATCGCTCAAAGTAATCCAAATGATAAAGAATTAATGATAAAATTGGTCATCAATTTAATTAGCGATGAACTAAAAAACATATGAATGAATTAAACTTTGAAAGTTGGATTTGCCTCCTGAAGCTTATGACAATGGCTTTGCCACTTTCGGCAAAGTCATCAAAGGGATGGATGTTGTTAGAAATATTCAGACAAAAGAATAAAGATTTGGGAAGGCAATAATCAACCGCAATTATTGGCGGAACCTGTTAAAATAATCAGCATTAGGCGATTATAAGAAATATTTTTATGTTAAAACGATTCAAAAATCTGTTAATAGTTTGTTGTTTTACAACATTTTTTTTGTTGTCCGGCTGTCAATCGAATAAACCAATAAATACGGAATTACCTGTCAGTAAGACTAATTCAAATGAAGGCAATAATTTACCCAAATCAGAATCAAATACTCAAACAAATTCTGTTCAAGGTAATAAAAAAACTGAGTTTATTACTCAGCAAGGAATGGTCAGAACTGACGGAAAAGAATCTACCATCCTTTATTTAGGCGAAGAAACAGGAGATTTGGCAGGTTTTTGCTTTGCCAATGACTCCGAAGTTGGACGTTTGATTACAGAGGCTTGTAAAAAAGGCGATCTATGCGAATTTAGCGGCGAAGTTGATTGGACGGAGAAAAATTGCCCGTTTGGAAATGGAACACTTTCAGCCCAAGCTAGAATTTTATCAATTAAAACCGTTAAGAAAATAATTAAACCATGAACGATTTAGATTTTAACGCCTGGACTTGCCCTTTGCCGCTTCGCGATTATCCGAAAATTGTTCTTGGACACGGCGGCGGTGGAAAACTTGGAAATGAATTGGTCGAGAATCTTTTTCTGCCCGTTTTTTCTAACGAAAGTTTGGATAAACTCAGCGATTCAGCACAGTTAGACGTTGCCGAAATGCTCAAAGACGGTGGTCGGCTCGCCTATTCAACCGATTCTTTTGTCGTTCAGCCCCTGTTCTTTCGCGGTGGAAACATCGGACATCTGGCAGTTTGCGGAACGGTCAATGATGTCGCGATGAGCGGCGCAAAACCACTGTTTCTGAGTGCCGGATTTATTATCGAAGAAGGTTTTGAGATCGAATCTTTGGGCAAGATCGTCAACTCCATGGGCGAAGTTTCCCGCAATGCAAACGTTAAAATCGTAACGGGCGATACAAAAGTCGTTAACAAGGGAAAAGGCGACGGACTTTTTATCAATACAAGCGGAATCGGCATTATTCCAAAAGATGTCAACATTTCCCCAAACCTTGCAGCTATTGGAGATGTTGTGATTTTGTCAGGCGAAATAGGTTTGCACGGAATTGCGATCATGTCTGAACGCGAAGGTTTGGAATTTGATGCTCCGATTGAATCCGATTGTGCGAATTTGAACTTTTTGGTTGATGATATGTTGTCTGTTACCAAAGAAATTCACGTTCTTCGTGATCCGACTCGCGGCGGAATCGCTTCTGCTTTGAACGAAATTGCCAAAGCAGCGAATGTCGGAATCAGAATTTACGACGAGAAAATTCCTGTGCCGAATATCGTTCGCGGAGCGTGTGAAATGCTCGGACTCGATCCGTTTTATGTCGCGAATGAAGGAAAACTTTTAGCGATTTTACCCCGTGAACATGCCGAAGAAGTTTTAGCCAAAATGCAGCAAAATGAGTATGGACAAAAAGCTGTAATTATTGGTGAAGTAGTCGCGGAACATCCGCAAATGGTCGTTGCTAAAACTGCTTTTGGCTCAACTCGCGTCGTTGATTTGCAATTAGGCGAGCAACTGCCGCGAATTTGTTAAACTAATATCAATTCCAAACAAGAAAATCAGCCACCAGAGACACAAAAAGCACAAAAGAATGATTTGTTTTAGTTTAGAAATTTTGTGAATTTTGTGTTTTCTCGTAGCTGATTTATTTTGCTTTAATCCGTTATTTTTTCCGTAAATCCAATTTATGTCCGGCGATTTTTTCAAAAATCTTGAGATATTTTTTTGGAAATAAGCGTTGAACAATATTGATTGCCTGTGCATCTGCACCAATTAAAATGCGAGGATTTTCAGATTTAATGCCTTTGACAATAACCTCAGCCGCTGTTTCAGGAGAAGTTTTCGCAACTTTATCAAAGAATTTTACGCCCTGATCCTTGTAATCTTCAGGCGTATTTTTTCCTATTCGTGAGTTTCGCGCAATGTTGGTTTTAATCCCGCCCGGATGCACACTCGAAACGCGAACATTTGTTTCCTCAAGCTCGTGACGCAGCGATTCGGTAAAACCGCGAACCGCAAATTTACTGGCACAATATGCGGTTTGTTCAGGCGGCGCGACTATTCCGAAAACGCTCGAAATGTTGACGATATGCGCTGAATCTTGCTCAAGTAAAATCGGCAAAAAGACGTTGCAGCCATAGACCACGCCCCAAAAATTGATGTTCATCAACCATTCAAAATCTTCGAGCGAAATCTGTTGAAAAGTGCCGAGAACTCCAACACCTGCATTATTTATCAAATGTGTAGCCCGTCCGTGTGCAGCTAAAACTTCTTCGGCAAGTTGTTGAATTTCGGTTAATTTTGAAACATCAATCTGATGCTTAGAAACTTTCGCGCCTGTTTTTTCAACCATTGCAAAAGTTTCGTTTAAACCTGCTTCATTAAAATCGGCAATCGCAATTCCGGCAATTCCCTCGTTTGCGAAACGTAATGCCAGAGCGCGTCCGATGCCTGAACCTGCGCCGGTGATAACTGCGACACTTTTTTTTGATAAAGTCATATTTTTTTTATTTTAACTTGGCAAACCTGGCGTGAAATATTTTTGGCACGCAGAGGCGCAAAGAGCGCAAAGACAATTATTTAACGATAAAATTTTTATAAATTAAGACCACAATCACACCTGCCACAGGCAACATCACAACAAAAGAAAAAAGGAAACTCAGCAATAGAGTTTTACCTTTGACACTGCGGCGTTTTCCATAATCGTTGCAATAAATAGAAATAGATCTTTCACCAGGGCGATGATAACTTGCGGTAGAAGTCAAAATCTCCATTTTCTCATCGCCTGAACAGACCAATTTACCGCAAATTTTCAAAGCATCTGGCTTAAACGGAAGAATAATCGTCATCAGCATTATGCCTAAAAACGCAGCAACACCTAAAATTATCAATATCATCGCAATCATTAATAGACTTGAATATCCTGTTTAATTTGTAATTGAAAATCCTTTTTTTATGAAATTAAACTAACACTTTTTCCATAGCTTTTTAATTTTTCTCGCTAACAATGGCAATGTCCAATTGGAAACATTAGAAAATCGAAAATTCGGTAGTTTTTCTCGAAGCTATGATAAGCGCATTTTCACAAACGCCATGATAATAATTTCTGCCAACTTCCCTGTCCACTTCGATTTGTTCAATAAGGAATTCCAGTTTCTTTCAAGTCCTTTGCCGCATTTAAACCAGACGAACCTGCTCCAATTATTAGAAGTTTTTCTTTACGATTTTCCATAAACTTATAGCCACATAATACAGCAAATCCGCTAAATTGTGTAAAATGAATTGATGGAAAAACTTAAGCAAATTTTTGTTATTCTCGGCACAATTGCTGTAATTACAATCAATTATCTTTCAACTAAAGGGGTAATTGGCGGAATCACGCCAGAATACGTTTCTAATCAATATCCAACCTATGTGACACCTGCCGGATATGCGTTTTCAATTTGGGGTTTGATCTATTTGGGCTTGATTTTATTTACTATATATCAAGCGATGCCTGCACAAACCGAAAATTTTGCTAAAGTGCGCGGATTTTATCTATTGAGCTGTGCCGCAAATTTCGTTTGGATTTGGGTTTGGCATAATCAAATGATCGTTGCCAGTGTCGGCGCAATGTTGGTTTTATCAGCTTCGTTAGCGGCAATTAACTTTAGTTTGCCAAAAGAATCTTCGGCAATTGCACGAGTTCCCTTCGGACTTTATTTTGGTTGGGTAACGGTTGCCACGATTGTGAATATTGTCGTTTGTTTTGCTTCATTTGGAGTTGAAACTTCGATTACAACGGCTTGTGTTTTGATTTCAGTTGCTACGATTTTAGGAGTTTTCTTTACTCTCAAAATTCCAAACTTCGCCTATGGGTTGGCTGTTACCTGGGCAATTGTCGCCATCGCAATTAAACACGGTGGAGTCACCGCAATTTCTTTTGTTTCCGCCATTGCCGTCATAATTCTTTTAATTGCAGTAATTACACCATTTTTAAGACTCAATGAAGCAAGATCATGAATAACGGAAAAATTTGCGTTTCGGTTTGCGCTAAAACCGCCGATGAATTGATTGAACAAATAAAACGCGCCGAAGAATTAGCGGACGTGATTGAGATTCGTTTTGATGGTTTGGAAACATTTAATTTAGAAAATGTTTCCGACAGACTTCTCATTAGCAAACTTCAAAAATTCAATAAACCTTTTCTTGCAACATTTAGAGCCTTTGAAGAAGGCGGAGCAAAACCAATTACTCTTGACAAAGATAGGATTCCTTTTTGGGAAAATCTAAATCTAGATTTATCTAAATTCGCAGATTTTGTTGATTGTGAATGGGAACTATTATCAAATGTCACCCATAATTGGCGTTTTTATAAAAATATAAAAAACTCAGAAATAGTTTGCTCATTTCATAACTTTTACTCACCAATTAATGATTTTAATAATTTGGCAAATATTTTTTCCCAAATGTCTAATCTCAAATTGATTGGTTCTACGGGACACACAAACTGTTACACAGAGCGTCCGCCACTTAGTCCAAACATTTTCAAAATAGTTGTCAAAACTGACGAAATAACTGACTCAATTGCGATTTGGAAGTTATTACAATTCGCAAAGTCTGAAAACAAACCAATAATCCCAATCGCAATGGGCGAAAGCGGAAAATGGACGCGGATTCTTGGACTTGCACACGGCGCATTTATGACTTATGCTTCGCTTGATTCGGACAAAGAAACCGCGCCCGGACAAGTTACTGCACGAGATTTGATCGAAGTCTATCGGGCTAAAGAATTGGACGAAACAACTGATGTTTACGGAATTTTGGGCAGTAATACGGGCGTTTCTTTATCTCCGCTGATTCACAATACAGCATTTAAGTTTCACAAACTAAATTCAGTTTTCGTTCCGTTGCAAGTTCATAATTTAGATGAATTCATCAAGCGAATGGTCAAACCCGAAACACGCGAAGTTGATTTAAATTTCAAAGGTTTTGCTGTGACGATTCCGCATAAACAATCCATTATCAAGCATTTAGATTATTTAGACGAAACCGCAGAAAAAATCGGCGCAGTCAATACGGTTAAAATCATTGACGGAAAATTATACGGTTACAACACCGATGCACAAGGATTTATCGAACCTCTAAAACAGGTTTATGGAAGTTTAGAAAATGCAAAAGTTGCAATTCTCGGTGCAGGCGGTTCAGCGAAAGCGTGTGGTTTTGCACTGGAAAAAGAAAAAGCAATCGTCACAGTCTTTGATGGAAATCAAGTTCGGAGTTCGGAATTCAAAACTCAAAACTTTTCTCAATTTGACATTATAGTTAATACGACACCACTTGGAATGCGCGGAAAATTTGAAGGCGAGACGCCATTGCAAGCTGAACAAATAAAAGGGGTTAAATTAATTTACGATTTAGTTTATACGCCGTTTCAAACTCAGTTTATGAATGAAGCCGACAAAGTTGATGTGCCGAAAATCAGCGGAATGGCAATGCTAATCGCGCAAGCGTTGGAACAGCAAAAAATTTGGACCGGATTAGATGCGCCAATGAAAGAAATTTCGGCGCAAGTGTTGAAAAAATTATAGCGTTAAACATCTTTTAAAAAACCTTTGAATTTTTTCCTACATTTTTCGTAAAATAGATTTGGCTGTTTTTTGCCCAAATTTATGAAAATAGAAGCCCTTAATTGTCCAAATTGCGGCGCGGGAGCATTGAGTGATGCTAATCGTTGTGATTTTTGTAACTCTCGTTTGAAAACAATGGCTTGCCCATCCTGTTTCGGTCTGATGTTTATCGGCAGCCAACATTGCACACATTGCGGCAAAAAAACTATTAAAGCCGAGGTTCTGACCGAAGAAAAAACCGGCGATTGTCCACGCTGCAAAATCAAACTCCAATTATTGCAAATACAAGATATAGCTTTACGAGAATGTCAAAAATGCGGCGGATTTTGGGCTGATGCGCAAACTTTTGAAAGCATTTGCGCTGAAAAAGAGAGTCAAGCAAATGTCTTATTTTTTGTCGCTAATAAAGAATTTCCTCCACAAAATGTTTCGGTCAATTACGTTCCCTGTCCCGATTGTAAAAATTTGATGAATCGCAATAATTTTGCCCGTTCATCGGGCGTGATTTTGGATATTTGCAAACGCCACGGAGTTTGGTTCGATGCCGAAGAATTGCCCAAAATCATTGAGTTTATTCGCAAAGGCGGACTCGATTTTGAACGAAAAAGAGAAAAACTTTTTTTGGAGGAGCAAAAACGTCAATTAGCCGACCAACAACGCCAAATGAGTTTAGAAAACCGCCGATTCCAACAATCAAATTCTTTTCTGGGCAAACCAAATTCATTAACAATCGGAAGTTTTATTCGCTCCCTGTTTGATTAGATTTCATGCTCTGCTATGATTCTTTTTCAATGAATCTGGCAAGATTTTATCAAAATAAATCAATTGGCTATCGCCTCGCAGTTGGCGGCATCGTGTTGGTAACTGCGATTCTCGCTCCGTTTCATGCAACCATAAACTCAACAACTATTGCACTTGCATTATTATTAGTAGTTCTTTTGGTAGCAACACTTTTTGGTAGTCGTCCGGCTTTATTAGCTTCGTTGTTGGGCGTATTATGCTTTAACTTTTTCTTTTTGCCGCCGCTTTATACTTTTACAATTGCCGAACCGCAAAATTGGATTGCGCTTTTTGCATTTTTAGCAACCGCTTTGATGGCGGGACAGCTTTCTTCATACGCACGAAGACGCGCCGAAGAAGCCGAATCTAAGCAAAAAGAAATTGAAAGGCTCTATGCCGAATTGCAAACGGCTTTTGATAAAGCCAGCCAAGCCGAAGCCATTAAACAGAGCGAAAAATTAAAATCCGCCTTGCTGGATGCCGTTACGCACGATTTACGAACTCCGCTAACATCAATCAAAGCATCAGTTACAACACTTTTAGGAGATTCGGAAAAAGTCAATCTTGATTCTGAAAGTAAACAAGAATTTTTAGAAATCATCAACGAAGAAACTGACCGTTTGAATAGTTTTATTGAATCAATGGTTGGTTTGGCAAAAATTGAAGCCGGCTCCGCAGATTTGCAAAAATCGTTGAACGAGGTAGAAGAAATTATCGAAAATGCGATTGACCGCGCCAAAAATCGTTTAATTTCGCACAAAGTCAAAACAATGATCGAACCGAATTTGCCTAATATTTTTGTTAATGCAAGTTCGATTGCCGAAGTGATTTATACTTTGCTTGATAATGCCGCTAAATATTCACCGAAGCAATCTGAGATCTTAGTCACCGCATTTCTCGCAAATGCTGAAATGATTGAAATTGCCGTTCAAGACCAAGGCAAAGGAGTTGCCAAAGATAAACGCGAACTTGTCTTTAATAAATTTTATCAAGCCGATCAGCAAGATGTTCACACGACAGCCAGCGGTTTGGGTTTAGGTTTGGCAATCGCTCGCGGTATTATTGAATCTCAAGGCGGAAAAATTTGGATTGAAGACGGGCGCAGTCACTATAAAACGCGAGTTGTTTTTCAAATTCCAATAGAAAATAGTGGTAAACGGTTAGTGGTGAAGGGTTAGTTATGAGAGAAAGTATCTTAAAAAGTAAATCTTATAATTTCGCCTTGCGAATCGTTAAACTTTACCAATTCGTTTGCCGGGAGAAAAATGAATTTACACTTTCCAAACAAATTTTGCGTTCGGGCACATCAATCGGAGCAAATGTTGAGGAAGCAAGTCAGGCACAATCCAAAGCAGATTTTATCCATAAACTATCAATCGCTCAAAAAGAATGTGCAGAAACTCATTATTGGTTAAGATTACTCAGAGATAGTCAATATTTAACCGAAAAACAAGTGGATTCATTGCTCGAAGATTGCGAAGAGTTACAAAAATTATTAACCTCTTCAATCAAAACCGCCAAGAAAAGTATTTAATAAGCAGAGTGTTTAGTAATTTGGAATTAATTAAAGCTGATTTCATTCACCACTAACCACTAACCACTATGAAAGTTTTATTAGTTGACGATGAACCACAAATTACACGGGTTTTGCGGCGGAGCTTAATGGCACATCATTACGATGTTCGGATTGCCAATGATGGCGAAACTGCGCTCGAACTTTTTCAGGAATTTGCGCCGGATTTACTCATTACAGACCTTTCCATGCCCGAAATGGACGGAATCGAACTTTGCCGTAAAATCCGTCAGATTTCTACTGTTCCAATTATCGTTTTATCTGTCAAAGGTGAAGAAAAGACTAAAGTTACGGCACTGGATGCAGGTGCAGATGACTATATTACTAAACCTTTCGGAATGGATGAACTACTCGCGCGAGTCCGCGCTACCTTGCGAAGACATACCCAAACGACCGAAAAAGTTGAGTCAAACTTAGTTCACGGAGATTTTGAATTTGACCTCTCGGCGCACAAAGTTTTTGTCGCCAAAAAAGAAATTTATCTAACTCCGAAAGAGTTTGAATTACTGCTCTATCTTTTTCAAAATACCGGAAAAGTAATTACTCATCATAATTTGCTCGGCGCAATCTGGGGCGGAAATTTTACCGAATCAACCGAATATCTGCGCGTTTTTATCGGACAATTGCGCAAAAAAATTGAGCCTCAACCTGACAAACCAAAATATATCCTGACCATTCCATGGGTTGGTTACCGTTTTGTGGCGGGCGAAGAATAGAGTTTAAACTCATAATCCATCCAAAAAATTTATGAAATCTTTATAAAGCTCTTACCCAATCTTTATATCTTCCGGCGTATTCTAATTTCGTTGACAATTTGTCGCCGAAGCATTTTTTGGAAAAATGCACGGGGGAACCAATTTTTGGGGCGCAGCAAATTTTGCGGAAGACTTCTTTACTTCTAGTCCGACAGCTAACCTCGTAGGCAATAAAAGAAGGACACAGGATTTTACGCTTTTTTAAAAGTGCGAAGCCATTTGTGCATCGTGCTTTTTTTTATTTGGAAGAAAAAAAAATGAACGCAATTACCAAAAATGAAATGAAAGATACTCCGGCTAGTTTTCAAACTCTTTTGAACAAGGTTGGAGCAACCGGCGGTTTATCTTTGGGCTTGATTTTACTGGTTGCAGGGATAATCCTTTCGGGTTTTGCGCTTTTTGAAAAAACTAATTTTGATAATGCCGAATTGATTCTGATTGTTAGTTCCTTTGTTCTCTTTGGCTCAGGCGCACATTGTCTGGATTCACTTGAAAAGGAAAAGAAAGCCAAAAGAGGCTAATTATGCTAATTACAATTTTAATTACTATCGCTTTATTTATCATTCCGGTTTCGGCACAGCAGACAGTTTTTAATGTTCCGACAACGGATGTTTTAGACAAAGGAAAGGTTTATGTCGAGCTTGATGCAAGTTTTAAAACCGGCAATCAACCAGCACTACAAAAGTTTTCGTCGTTTGTTCCGCGAATCGTAGTTGGGGCAGGAAAAAATGTCGAGGTTGGCTTAAATGTTTTGGGAAATTTTCAACCGGGGAGCGATTCAATCATTATTTCGCCAACCGTTAAGTGGAAGTTTTACGAAAACGAAAAAAAAGATCTGGCAGTTATCGGAGGCACCAATGTTTATCTTCCTGTGCGTAATCGAGCTTATAACATCGGCACTTACAGCTATTTGGCAACAAGCAAGTCGATCAAGAAAATCCGTTTGACGGCGGGCGGATACGTTTTCAGCAAAAATGTTGTCGCCCCAAATGCAGTTCGCGCTGGCGGACAGTTCGCGGTTGAACAAACGATTAATTCCAAATTAACGCTGGCGGCGGATTGGCTGACGGGAAAACACGCCAACGGCTATTTTACGCCCGGAATTATTTACAAACCGCATCCGAAAGTGACGACTTACTGGAGTTATTCAATCGGAAATTTTAATGCGAAAAATGGGAATCATTACTTTTTATTTGAGCTTGGCTACAACTTTAATTAACGGAAAACGGAAAGTGGATAATGGAGAGTTTAAGAACAATTTAATCAATCAACTTTCCACTTTCCGCTATCAGTTTTCAACTTAAACTTATGTTAGACCTAATTTATTTCTTGGCAACTGTTTTGTTTTTTTTACTGGCGTTAGCTTATTTAAGTTTTTGCCAAAATCTGCGTAAAGGAGCGAATGACAAATGAATTTAGAAACTATTTTAGCAGTAATTTGCTCGGTTTTTTTAATGTTTTATTTAGTTTACGCACTTTTGCGACCTGAAAAGTTTTAATTCAGTGGTCAGTGATCAGTGGTCGGTGTTCAGAAAAAACAATTGACACTGACCACTGACCACTAGCCACTGACCACTAAAAATATGACCACGAACGGAATTTTACAAATTTTATTTTACCTCGTTGTTTTGACGCTTTTGACTAAGCCGATGGGCATTCTTATGACAAAAGTTTACAGCGGCGAGAAGACTTTTTTGGATTTTATCCTGAAACCGATCGAGCGCATTATTTACGCGATTTGCCGGGTTGATGCCGAACAGGAAATGAATTGGAAACAATACGGCGCAGCAATGCTGATTTTCAGTCTTGTTTCAACTTTAGCGGTTTACGCGCTGCAACGATTCCAATTTTATATGCCGTTTAACCCGCAGGAATTTGCCGGAACTTCGCCTGATCTTTCATTTAATACAGCAGTTTCTTTTGTCAGCAATACCAATTGGCAGGCATACAGCGGTGAAACGACGATGAGTTATTTTACGCAAATGGCTGGGTTAGCGGTGCAAAACTTCAAATCGGCGGCAGTCGGAATGGCACTAGCGATTGTTTTTATTCGCGGGATTTCGCGTTTTGAAACCGATAAACTCGGCAATTTCTGGACAGATTTGGTGCGCGGAACACTTTATATTTTGCTCCCGATTTCCTTTTTAGCCGCGATTTTTTTTGTCTCGCAAGGCGTGGTGCAAAATTTTAAACCGTATGACACGGCACAAACTGTTGGAGGCACACAACAAATAATTGCCCAAGGTCCGGTCGCATCTCAGCTTGCAATCAAAATGTTCGGCACCAACGGCGGCGGATTTTTTAACGCCAATTCGGCGCACCCGTTTGAAAATCCGACTCCTTTTTCCAACTTTATTGAGATGCTCCTGATTCTGCTGATTCCGGCAGGTTTTACCTACACGCTCGGCAAAATGGTCAAATCACAAGGACACGGTTGGGCGGTTTACGGCGCGATGATGTTTCTGTTGATGGTCGGAGTTTTGACGATTTACTGGGCGGAATCAAAAGGTAATCCATTGTATCCAAACAGCGTTAATCAACAGGTTGTCGGCGGAAATTTTGAAGGTAAGGAAACACGTTTCGGAATCGCTAATACGGCTTTATTTGCCACAATTACGACTGATGCTTCGTGCGGAGCGGTCAACGGAATGCACGATTCTTTCACGCCGATTGGCGGACTCGTTCCGATGGTCAACATTATGCTTGGCGAAGTTATTTTC
Source organism: Pyrinomonadaceae bacterium (assembly GCA_035438525.1). Classification (GTDB taxonomy): domain Bacteria; phylum Acidobacteriota; class Blastocatellia; order Pyrinomonadales; family Pyrinomonadaceae; genus JAIBCC01. The sequence continues at coordinate 4,948 of DAORIL010000034.1, read as the reverse complement.
GGCGGAGTCGGCGCGGGAATGTATGGCGTTTTAGTGATGATAATTTTGACCGTTTTCATCGCAGGTTTAATGGTTGGACGAACGCCTGAATATCTCGGCAAAAAGATCGAATCATACGATGTCCAAATGGCGATGTTGTATGCGTTGATTTTTCCGCTCATTATTTTGGCTTTGACGGCAATTTCGTCAATTGCGCCGGATTTTGGTTTAACTTCGCTCAATAATCAGGGTGCACATGGGCTTTCGGAAATTTTATACGCATTTACATCAGGAACTGGTAACAACGGTTCGGCTTTTGCGGGATTGAACGCCAACACGCTCTGGTATAACTCCACACTTGGAATGGCAATGCTGATCGGCAGATTTTTGATGATCGTGCCAATGCTGGCAATCGCAGGAAACTTGGCGCAGAAAAAACAAATTCCGCCTAGCATCGGCACATTTCCTGTAAATACGTTTATGTTCAGTATTTTACTGGTCAGCGTGATTATTATTTTGGGAGCTTTGACTTTCTTTCCGGTGCTGAGTTTGTCACCGATTTTGGAACATTTCCAGATGATGAATGGACAAACATTTTGAGGGACCAGGGATAAGGGACAAGGGACAAAGGCGAAATTTTCAAACTCGACCCTCGTCCCTAAACTCTCGTCCCTAAATAAGAATATGAAAAACGAAATTTCGATTTGGGACAAAAAAATTATTACACAAGCGTTGATTGATTCGATTATCAAACTCAATCCGCGCAAGATGCTGAAAAATCCTGTGATGTTTGTCGTTGAAGTCGGGGCGGCATTTTTAACTTTGAAATTAATTACAAATCTTTTTTTATTTGCTGAAAAAAGTAATTTTGCTTTTGAACTGCAAATAACTCTGTGGCTGTGGTTTACGGTTTTATTTGCCAATTTTGCCGAAGCGATGGCGGAAGGTCGCGGTAAAGCTCAAGCTGATACTTTGCGAAAAGCTAAAACCGAAACTAATGCTAAACGAATAAAATCAGACGGCACAACCGAATTAATACCTGCGCCGGATTTGAGAAAAGGCGATGTAATTTTAGTTGAAGCAGGCGAATTTATCGCGGGTGACGGCGAAGTTATCGAAGGTGTAGCATCGGTTGATGAATCAGCAATTACGGGCGAATCCGCTCCTGTTATCCGCGAATCCGGCGGCGACAGATCAGCCGTGACAGGCGGAACAAAAGTTTTATCGGATTGGATAAAAGTTCGCATTTCTTCAAATCCCGGTGAAACTTTTATTGACCGAATGATTGCACTGGTCGAAGGTGCGTCACGGCAGAAAACGCCGAATGAAATCGCGCTCAATATTTTGCTTGCGGGTTTAACGATAATCTTTTTGCTGGCAGTAGTGACGCTCCAACCTTTCGCGATTTATTCAAATGCGATGCAGACAATTTTCGTGTTGATTTCCCTGCTTGTTTGCCTGATTCCAACCACGATTGGCGGACTGCTTTCGGCAATTGGCATCGCAGGAATGGATAGACTTGTTCAGCATAATGTTCTGGCAATGTCAGGTCGCGCAGTCGAAGCGGCGGGCGATGTCAATACACTTTTGCTTGATAAAACGGGAACAATTACGCTCGGAAATCGTCAGGCATCAGAATTTATTCCGCTCAAAGGTATTGAGGCACAACAACTTGCAGACGCGGCGCAACTTTCTTCTTTAGCGGATGAAACGCCCGAAGGTCGTTCGATTGTCGTGTTGGCAAAGGAAAAATACGGCTTGCGCGGACGGGAAATTCACGAATTAGCAACCAATACCGAATTTATCCCGTTCACGGCGCAAACCCGAATGTCGGGGGTCAATTTGGACGGACGCGAAGTGCGAAAAGGTGCGGTTGATGCGATTGAAAAATATGTTTCAAACGGCAACGGTTACAAACCAACTGTTGAATTGTGGGAAGTTGTCGAAAGAATTGCAAAGGCTGGCGGAACTCCTTTAGTTGTAGCAGATAATCATAAACCGCTCGGTGTAATTTATCTGAAAGACATCGTGAAGGGCGGTATGCGCGAGCGATTTAATCAGCTTCGGCAAATGGGGATTAAAACCATAATGATTACGGGCGATAATCCTTTGACTGCCGCTTCAATTGCGCGTGAAGCAGGCGTTGATGATTTTTTAGCTGAGGCAAAACCCGAAGACAAAATGGCTTTGATCAAACGCGAACAAGCCGAAGGAAAACTTGTCGCCATGACCGGAGACGGCACCAACGATGCGCCTGCACTGGCTCAAGCCGATGTCGGCGTAGCAATGAATACGGGAACGCAAGCCGCCAAAGAAGCCGGAAATATGGTTGATTTGGACAGCGATCCGACCAAACTTATCGAAGTTGTCGAAATCGGCAAACAACTTTTGATGACGCGCGGCGCATTGACGACATTTTCAATCGCCAATGATGTCGCCAAATATTTTGCGATCATTCCCGCAATGTTTGCCGCAACATTTCCGGTTTTGAATGCTTTGAATATTATGGGATTGAAAACGCCCGAATCTGCAATTTTATCCGCTGTAATTTTTAATGCTTTAGTCATTATCGGATTGATTCCATTAGCTTTGCGCGGCGTAAAATATCGTCCGATGGCGGCTTCTTCGCTGTTGCAGCGGAATTTATTGGTTTACGGTTTGGGCGGAATTATCGTTCCGTTCATTGGAATCAAAATTATTGACGTGATAATCACGGCACTTGGATTAGCTTAGTTTAACGGTGATTGTTAAGTGGTGAGTGGATAGTTTTGACTTTCACTAACCGTTCACCACTTACCACTCACCACTAATAAAATATATGAAAGACTTAATAACATCAGCACTAATGATTTTAGTTTTAACAATTGCACTTGGAATAATTTACCCGTTCGCAGTTTGGGGCGTTTCGCAAACATTTTATCCTTATCAGGCAAACGGTTCATTAATAAAAAATGCGAAAGGTGAAATAGTCGGTTCCGAACTAATCGGACAGATTTTTAACGGAGCAGGCTATTTTCACTCGCGACCGAGCGCGGCAGGAAACGGTTATGATGCCGGTGCTTCAAGCGGTTCAAACCTTGGACCAACTAGTCAAAAATTGATTGACCGCGTAAAAACTGACGCGGAAACTTTGCAAACGGAAAATCCAAATAAACCAATTCCTGCTGATTTGGTCACAACTTCCGCATCAGGACTCGACCCGCATATTTCGCCTGCCGCCGCCGAATTTCAAATTCCGCGAGTCGCAAAAGAAAGAAATATCAGCGAAACCGAGTTGAGAAATATCGTCGCTAAATATACCGAAGGCAGACAATACGGCTTCTTCGGTGAAGCGCGTGTCAATGTTTTGAAACTAAATTTAGAATTAGATACAAAATAGTGGTAAATGGTTAATTGTTAATTGTTAATAAAATCCCAAAATTAATAATTAATAATTAACCATTAACAATTAGAAAAGATGTTCATAGATACCGAACCAACCGAAATTCCAAATCGCCAAGATTTTCGTCCTTCGCCTGAATCTCTGCTCAAAATTGTCCAGGAAAGCGAACGGGCGAAATTGCGCGTTTATATTGGCGCGGCGGCGGGTGTCGGCAAAACTTATCAGATGCTCGAAGATGCTCATGCTTTGAAAAAACAAGGAATTGATGTCGTTATTGCGGTAGTTGAAACACATGGAAGGGCTGAAACCGCAGAGCAAATTAAAGATTTGGAAATTATCCCACCGCAAAAAATCATTTATCGCGGTGCAGTTTTTGATGAATTGGATTTGGAAGCTGTTATTGCGCGAAAACCTGCCGTAGCCATCGTTGATGAACTCGCACACACCAACATCGAAGGGGCAAAAAATCATAAACGTTACGAAGATGTCAAAGAACTCCTCGAAAATGGAATTTCCGTTATAACCGCAGTTAATATTCAGCATATTGAATCATTGAACGATGTCATTGCCCGCACAACGCAGGTGCAAGTTCGCGAAACTGTTCCCGATTGTTTTTTCCAACGCGCCGACGAAATTATAGATGTCGATGTTTCGATTGATACTTTGCGGACACGGCTCAAACAGGGAAAAATCTACGCACCTGAAAAAATACAGCAATCGCTTAACAACTTTTTCCGCAAAGGTAATCTCTTTGCACTGCGCGAACTCGCACTTCGCCAAGTCGCTCAATTTCAATCGGAACAAGATCACGAATACCGCGAACGCGAAGGTCTGGAACAACCGGTAATTCCCGAAAAAGTAATGGTTTGTATGGCTTCACGCGGTTCAGCAAAAAAACTTTTGCGGGTTGGGGCAAGAATTGCCGGACGATTGGCAAATGGCGATTGGTGTGCGGTTTATGTAGAAACTTCCAAAGAAGAAGCCGGACGTATTGACCCGAAAGCCTTTGCCGCATTGCAGGAAAATATAGTTTTTGCCGAAACGCTCGGGGCAAAAGTGGTTAAATTAAAATCGGATAAGGTTGCTGATGCTCTGCTCAAATTTGCCCGTGAAAATGGCATTACTCATGTTATTTTTGGCCAATCGGCGCGCTCGCGTTGGGAAATCTTCTGGCGCGGTTCGATCATCAACCGCTTTTTACGCGAAGTGAAAGATGCGGCAGTTCACGTTATTCCGATTGAAAGTAGTCATAATTCATAAAATAAACATAAAAACCAATTAAAAACCATAGAATTGCTAATCAACTTAACGTAAAATCGGTTCGTGAAATAGTTTTCATCTTTTCGCCACTAATTTCGAGAGGGTAAACTTATGAAATTTGTCCGAATTACTTTGATTTTACTGCTGATTAGCTTTTCTTTTTCTGTTGCCAATGCCCAAAACACTTGGAATCCAAACAAGACCTGGGTTTTCTTTGCCGGATTGCTCGAATGGCAGGATTCCGCCAGTCTGCCTTCATTTCCACAAAAAAATCGGCGCGATAAAATTCTTTTTGACCTTTTGAAACAAAGCGGAGTTCCTGCTAAT
>DAORIL010000033.1:0-20361 GCA_035438525.1 Pyrinomonadaceae bacterium | reverse complement strand
AGACTCTTTTTTGTGTTGAAATGGTTTGAATTATTTGAGGGAAATTACCGAATCGCAGTAGTGACATTTGGATTCTTTGTTTAAGATAATTTTTATTATTGCCTGACAATACGGACATTCGGCTTCAATCGATTTTGGCGGTTCAAGGTCAAAGCTGATCGGACAGTCATTTTCGGCTAATTTTTGATTAATTTGAATAGTCAACAGATTGGCTTCTTCGATAAATCCCGCTTCATACATATCCCAAGCAATGGTCAGCAAATATTGAGGACTGAAATTGCTGCGGCTCAAATTCTTATTATTGTGAAATGCTTCCAAAGCTTTATTTGTCTGTTCTTCTGCTTTCTCAGAATCATTTGCTTTTAAGTAAGCAACTGCGGCAAGACCGCAATAACGGGCAAATGAATAGAGATTTTTACTAAATTCGTCCGCTGCCATTTCGGTAAAAATCTCGGCAGCTTTCGCAAAATCTCCTGCATCCTGCGCGTTGACAGCCTCAAGATACGGATCAATATCTTTTTCGATAAAAAAATCTAAAAATTTGCTCATATTTTTAGGAAGTGTGGTCTAAAATTATCTGCCAACCATCCTTAAATTTGCGAAATGTTAGCGTAAAAAGTCCATTCGGATTATCTTTTTCGCGCTGCAAAGCCCATTTTCCCAAGACAACTGCCGAATCTTTGCCCAACAAAGTAATTTCTAAATCTGAAAAGGTTAAAACACCCATTTTAGCTTTAGAATCATAACTTTTTTTGTATCGCTCCAGAGTCGGCTGCCAGCCTTTGGTAACATTCGTGCCTGAAACAAAAGTCATTTCGGGTGAATTCCAATAACCACGCATAAAGCCATCAATATCGCCATTATTCCAGGCAACAGATTGGTCTTCCATTACCTTGCGAATTGCGCTTTTAATTTTTTCATCTTTTGATTGAGCAATTATATTAACCATACAAAGTAAAATAAGTAAAAAAGTTATAGAAATCTTGTTCATAGTGTTGTAATGTAGCAGAAATTTTAAGAAACGGTTTGAAAACTCAATTCTTATCTCCAAAGGAGATTAACAATATAGCGTAGGGTGAAACCCTACGAAAGTTCAAAAAATCAAATTCGTCACTGTCAGTGACAAACATTCACTCATTGATGTTCGTCTCCGTTGGAGACGGCTTGACTCTTGGCAATTAACGTAGCGATTCTCGCTACGCTATATTGTGAGTCACCGTTGGTGACAAAAAACAATAGAAATTGAGTTTTCAAACAGTTTCTAAGAAAGCAGTAGTCAATTTTCAAACAAGAAGAGAGGGTTCATTGATGAAAAATAGAACTGTTAAATGGTTAGTTTTTGCACTTGCTTTTGCGGTAGGAATTTATATTGGTGGCGGAATTTATGAAACAATTGTAATTCAGCCGGTTTGGACAGCCTCAGCAGAAGTGGCACGCAACTGGAACGAAAATCCTTTATTTGTTATTCAAAATGCCTGGTTTTTTATTCCTGCCACCAATTTGGCAACGCTTTTGGCGTTGTTGACGCTGATTTTCGGCTGGAAATCACCGCCTCCAGTTCGGTTTTGGCTTCGTTTGGGAACGATCATTCTGTTAGTAATGTATGTTTTTACACTAGCTTATTTTATTCCCGAACAACTTGCTTTAAGAGGACACGAAGCGACAAAAAATTTAAGTGATGCTGAAATTCTGACCAGAGCCGGACGTTGGGGAACATTGAATTATATCCGCGTGATAGTTGCACTACCCGCAGTTTTTGCCATTCTTAAAGCCTTGAGTTTATCGGCAATTTTAGAAGATAAAAATAAATAGTCGGGTAAAATTAAAAGAATTGAGAATAAAGCGTATTAACGATTTGGCTCGAATTGAGCGAAAAAGTAGAAGTCTATCCGCTCTAACTGTAAATTTTCTCTTACCTAATTTCGCCGGCAATTTTTTTCAACTAAACACAGGTTAATCCGTGAAATTTGTTGTTAAAAAACTTCACGGATTTCGCATATTTTGCAGTAAAATCGTATTATAAATTTATGAAAAGACGTGACTTATTAAAAGGCGCAGTTGTCCTTCCCTTTTTAGCCCAAACGATGTTGAGCAAAGAATCAAGCAAACCTAAACTGATTAAACCCAAACGATTAAGCAAAGGCGATACGGTTGGAATCATTGCGCCGTCGAGCGGAATTTCTGATGCGGAATTTGAAAAAGCGTTGAAAAATATGGCTGATTTGGGCTTCAAAACCAAAGTCGGAAAATACGTCAAAGCTGTCAACGGATTTATCGCCGGAACCGATAAAGAACGACTCGAAGATTTGCATTGGGCATTTGAGGATCAGGAAATTAAAGCCGTTTGGTGTATTCGCGGCGGCTACGGGGCAACTCGTTTTTTGCCTGATATTAATTACAATTTGATCAAAAAGAATCCGAAAATTCTGATCGGTTATTCGGATATTACAGCATTGCACACAGCAATTCATCAAAACACGGGATTAATCACTTTTCATGGTCCGGTTGCGACCTCTAACTACACGGATTACCCGAAAAATCACGTTCTCAATATTCTGACAAATCCGTCTGCACCTTATAAAGTCGAGCTTTCGCCCATCAATGTTGCTAAAGAAGCCGTCGAATACAAAACTCAAGTTATCACCAAAGGCAAAGCGAAAGGCAGACTGATCGGTGGAAATCTTTCATTGCTGACGGCAATGGCGGGAACTCCTTTCGGACTCAAAAATACTAAAGGAAAAATTCTTTTTACTGAAGATGTAGGCGAAAAACCATATCGGATTGACAGAATGTTCGTCCAACTCAAACAAAGCATCAACCTCCGTGAACTCGCTGGAATCGCCCTCGGAGTTTTTACCGAATGCGACCCGCCCGACGATAAATCGCAAACCGTTTTAGACGTTGCTAAAGACCACCTCAGCAACCTTGGAATTCCTGTCATTTACGGACTTTCGTTTGGTCACATCCGCGAACAATTTACTCTGCCTGTTGGGGTTGAGGCTGAATTGGATACGGAAAATGCGACGATGACGTTTTTGGAAAGTGGGGTGGTCTGATTGGTCAAAACAGTTAAATTCTATCAGTTTTGTTACAAAATAATTGGTTTTTAGGTCATTCTTTCCAATTAAAATTTTTATCTTGAAAATAGAACTTACCAAATTAATGAAGTAAATTCTCAATTATAATATTGTGGTAATAAATATATTTAATATACATGAAACTGAATCACTATCAGCAAATTGCAGATTGTTTATATCCACCTTTCAAACCTAGCGATGGCATTTCTTTGGAGGAAATTGAGCGAGTCGAAAGGGCGAAGAAATTTACATTACCAAAGGTGCTTCGGGATTTTTATCTATTAGTTGGGAATCATGAGGCTATCAATTATTCCTTCAATCGCCTAATCGGAATTGAAAATATTGAAATCGAAAAAAGAAAGCTAGTTTTTTACAACGAAAATCAAGGAGTTTGCAACTGGGCAATAGACAAAAATGATTTAAAACAAGAAGATCCTCCAGTCTGGCAGGGACAATGGATTCATCAGCCAAATGAAATAGATTGGTATTCTGAACAAGATGATCCATTAGTCTGGCAACCGCAATGGATTAATTTTCATAAAGACAAAATAGAATGGCATTTGGAAACGAGCCGTCTTTCAGTTTTCCTGACAAGTATGATTTGTTGGCAGTCAGTTATGGGAGGTTTGCCATTTTGTGCGGGGAGTGGGAAGGTCGAAGACTTGAATGTCAAAAAAATCGAAAGTAATTTTGAAGAGGTTGATTTTGGAGAGGATTATAAAGAGTTCCGTGCTTTCATTGATGAGGGAAAGGTTCTATGTGTATCAGCAGGGGAGCACGAAAATTCACTCAATATTGCAGCCTCGAATAAAAATAAACTTCTTGAAATAATTCAATTTTTATCTATTCAATGGAATTATAATTCTTTAGATGATGAATAGTTTCAAAAATTTACTTTTAAAGTATAAAAAATAACTACTCACCCGATTTCTTCAAAGGCTTCTCAAAATGCTGATAATCCTGTAATCTTGTCCAACTTCCGCCCCAATCCCAGCCAAGTTCGATAAATTTTTTGGTGATCGGATGGTCGGCTGTGAGAGTTCCGGCAACGTCAGTTTTATAACTTCCGTTAGGTGGTAAAATGAGCGTTCCTTTAACGTATGGATTTTGAACGGTATTAATGTCAATCGCTCTTCCGTAAGCGTGATTGGAAAGCGAACCGCCACCCGTTTTTTCACGATAATTAAAAGCGGAGGTGTTATTGGCAATCATCGAAAGGTCATCATCCCATTTACCATTTTTGCGAAAATTCGGATGTGAAACCGGAATCATTGTTTGAATCGGAAATTTTATTTCGAGTGCGAGTTTGAAAACTTTTTTAATGTCTTTGACGAGCGATTTATCAATTACCAATTGCCCTTTATGAACATTACCATCGAAAGAATAATATTTGAGTTTGACGATTTTCTGGCGTTTACGAATGTCTTTCGGACAATTCGGGTCAAGTCCGTCAAATACTTCCTTTTTACTCATTTTGCTGTCAATGATCGGATGTTTGAGCGTGCCGTCTTGAGCAAGAAAGGAAACTGTAAACAAAAAGAAGAGAAGCAATAACAACGAAAGATTCTTTAGCATATTCAAGATTATAAACTTGATTGAAACAGAAAAGAAATTTGCCCGCGAAAAACGCAAAAGGACGCGAAAATCAAAACAGATCTTCTGCTTTTCTCACCCGAATTGATGAGAAATCCGTCACCTCGTTTAATGATTACAATCAATGTTTTTTCTTGTAATCTAAATACATAAATCGGTAAAACGAACCGAAAAAAACAAGGAGGAACTGATGATTAAAATCAGACGCGCAGATGAAAGAGGACATGCTAATTATGGCTGGCTCGACACCTATCATACGTTTTCATTTAACACTTATTATGACGAAAGATTTATGGGTTTTCGCTCATTGCGGGTCATAAACGAAGATAAAGTATTAGCAGGACAAGGGTTCGGAACACACGGACATAGCAATATGGAAATTATTTCGTATGTGGTTTCGGGCGCACTTGCCCATAAAGACAGCACCGGGGGCGAAGAAATTTTGCGTCCGCACGAAGTTCAAAGGATGACTGCTGGAACCGGAATTCGACACAGCGAATATAATCCGTTGGAAAATGAAGATGTTCATTTCTTGCAAATATGGATTTTGCCGGAAAAAGAAAATCTTGCACCGGGTTATGAGCAAAAACTTTTTTCGCCCGAAAGCAAAAAGGGTAAATTGAAGCTGGTGGCTTCGCCTGTCGGAACAGATGGCTCGGTTAAAATCAATCAAGACGTTTCGCTTTACGCTTCGATTTTGGAAAAAGGTGAGGAAATTTCACATAAGTTAGCGGAAAATCGACACGCTTGGATTCAGGTTATCAAAGGTAGTTTGGAAATCAACGGTGAGTTTCTCAATGCCAGCGACGGAGCAGCGATCAGTGATGAAACCACTTTACAAATCAAGGCTTTAGAAGGTGAAACCGAATTTCTCTTGTTTGATTTGAATTAATGTTGGAATAAATAAACAACCGATAGGCATAAAAATTGCGTTAAGACTAAGTGGACTGTGACACTTTTAAAACTGTCACAGTCCATCAAAATAAAATTCATTTTGGCATTATTTTTATTCGTTACATAAAAATCAAAGTCTTTTTGGAGGAAAAAATGTTCAAAAATCTTTTATCTTTAATGCTTATTGGATTGATACTTAATTTATCCTTTGTTAGCTATGCATTTGCTGATGGCAAACCTGATAAAAAGGCGCGAACTGCTGAAAACGTAAAACTGGGAGTTGCCAAACTCGGAACCGGCGAAGCAGCCCGCGTTGAAATCAAACTCTATGACAACACCAAAATAAAGGGGTATGTAAAAGAAGCAAACGATAATTCATTTACCGTAGTTACTACCCAAAACGGAGCGGAACAGAATATTCCATACTCACAAGTCAAACAAATTAAAGGAAATAATCTCTCTACTGGAGCAAAAATAGCGATTGGGCTCGGCATCTTAGCTGCAGTTCTAGTAATATTACTCATTTTTGAAAATTACGGTTAGCAAAAATCAATTCCTTTTTTAGCGCAAAGACGCAGAGAAGCAAAGGTGCAAAGATTTTAGATCACTTCTTAAATTTTGCCTTTCATCCTTTGCGTCTTTGCGTTAAATTTATTGAATGAAAGCCGTTTATGTTAAAGAATTTGGCGGAGTCGAAAATCTCGAAATTCGCGAAGTCGAAAATCCATCACCACCAACCGAAAGCGAAGTTTTAGTTGCGGTCAAAGCCTCTGCTCTCAATCGCGCCGATATTTTACAAAGAAAAGGTTTATACCCTGCGCCAAAAGGTTTTCCCGAAAGAATTTTAGGTTTGGAATTTGCGGGCGAAGTCGCAGAAATCGGCGAAAATGTGTCAGATTTCAAAATTGGCGACCGTGTTTTTGGTATTACAGCAGGCGGCGCACAAGCCGAATTTATCATTTCTGATAAAGGACTGTTGGTTAAAATCCCGGATAATTTAAGTTTTACCGAAGCCGCCGCTATTCCCGAAGCCTTTATCACTGCACACGATGCAATTTTCACACTTGGAAATTTGAGAAAAAGCGAAACTTTGTTAATTCATGCTGTTGGTTCGGGAGTTGGACTTGCTGCACTTCAACTTGCTAAAGCTAAAGACATTAGAGTTTTAGGAACTTCACGCACTATCGAGAAACTTGAAAAATGTCAAGAATTTGGACTTGATGAAGCAATTTTAGCTGATGAAAATTTATCCGAAACTATTCGACAGAAAAACAATGGAAAAAGCGTGGATGTAATTTTAGACTTAGTCGGTGCGAAATATTTTCAGGTTAATTTGGAAAGTTTGAATTCTAAGGGAAGATTGATTTTGGTTGGATTAACCAGCGGGGCAAAAACTGAATTTAACTTAGGGATGGCTTTGGCTAAAAGGCTGACAATTATCGGAACGGTTTTGCGCTCACGTTCTCTCGAAGAAAAAGCCGAAGCTACTGTAAAATTTGCCCAAGAAGTAATTCCTTTGATTGAGGCAGGCAAAATTCAACCGAATATTGACCGGATTTTTCAGATTGAAGAAATTCAGAAGGCACATGAATATCTTGAATCGAATGAAAGTTTTGGCAAAGTTATTTTGGAACTCTAATCGGCAATTCTCGCGGCTGCATCATCTGTTATGACACAAATTCCCGAAATCCCTTGTTTTTTCAGATCTTCCGCCCATTGTGCGGCTTCCTCATAGGTCAAGCGACTGACAGCAACTGATTTATATGTCACTACTGACCAACAAGGCTGATTTAATTCACTCGAAAAATATTCCGTCTCTGCTGCTTCCGGGGCAACTTCCTGAGCAGTTTCCATTTGTTGATCTTTCTCGTGATTTGCACTCATTTCATCTACTTCACGCAAATTTACAGACATTTTTATTCCTATTTTATCTATGCAAAAACTCTATCATAGTTTTTGTTAAATTGTAAAAAGTTTTAACAGGGTTGAATTTTCAGAAAATACCCGATAAAACTTAATGATTTTGAAATGAATGACCATTCAGTTATAATAAAAATGAATCATCATTCAGTTATATGAGCAAATTTACCGAAACACTTTTTATCACCGGATTCCCCGGATTTATTACCGAACGACTCGTTGCCAAATTAGCCCACGGCAACACCCAATTTTTTCTGCTTGTGCAAAAGAACTTTATCGAAAAGGCGATGAAAGCCATCGAAAAGATTTCGGCTAATACCGAAACACCTTTGGAAAATTTTGCCATTATCGAAGGTGACATTACTAAAGAAAATCTGGGAATGTCCGCTGAAGATTTGGAAACTGTCCAAAACGAAACGACTTCGGTTTTTCATTTGGCGGCAGTTTACGATTTGGCAGTCGAAAAAAATATAGCATTTACTGTTAATGTCGAAGGCACCAAAAACGTCAATGAATTAGTTAAAAAAATCAAGAATTTACAGCGTTACAACTATATTTCGACCTGTTATGTGGCGGGAAAACGAAATGGTCTCGTCCACGAAAACGAGCTTGAACACAACGCCGGATTCCGTAATTTTTATGACGAAACTAAATATTTGGCAGAGATTGAAGTCGAAAAATTAAAAGCCGATTATCCGGTGACAACTTTTCGTCCGGCGGTGGTGGTTGGTGATTCAAAGACCGGTGAGACTGCCAAATATGATGGCATTTACTATGTTATCAATTATTTACGAAAGTTTCCAGCACTTTTTCGCCTGATAAATGTTGGTAATGATCAGGTTAAAGTTAATCTGGTGCCGGTGGATTTTGTCGTCGATGGAATCGTCGCCTTATCCAAAGATGAACGCGCAATCGGCAAAACTATCGCTCTGGCAGACCCGAATCCGCTGACCACTGCCCAGGCTTGCGATGAAATTTCGTTAGCAATTTGCGGTAAAAAATCGGTTGCCAAGTTGCCGATGGGATTAATGTATCGGATTTTGATGCTGCCAACCACGCCGGTCATTAGTGGCTTGCCTCATGCCGGAGTGCCTTACTTTTTTGCTCCGCAAGAATTTGATACGAGCGTTGCTACCGAATTACTTTCAGCACACGGAATTTCTTGCCCAAGTTTTAAGGATTATGTTAAGAATTTGGTGAAATTTGTCGAAAAACATCCGAAACTTTAGGAATTGTTAATTGTTTGTTGTTAATTGTTACTAGGTTTTGTTGCAAACAAGTCTTTAATAATTAATCATTTACTATTTTTACAATCAAGGCAAGCATATTTTCTGCGACTTAAAACATCATAGATAAAGATTTTAGGAGAAAATATGTTTTCATTTCGCAGTAATTTTTTACTTTTTGCTTTCTTTTTATTTATCTTTTCAGCAAGTATTTTTGCTCAAACCCCAACTCCGACCCCGACTCCGACCGATGACAAACCGATAAATGTTTATACCGAAGAGGTTAAACTCAACATTGCCGCCTTTGATTTGCAAGGGAATTTTGCTGATGCCCTCAAAAAAGAGGATTTGGTCATTAGCGAAGATGGACGACTCCATCAGGCTAATATTATTCAGCATATTCCGGCTAAAGTCTTGATTTTATTAGATACAGGCGGTGAAAGCCGAAATGCAAAGGACTTTAAAACAACTAGAGACACCGCTAAAAGTTTAATAAACGCTTTGCAAAAAGACGATCAAGTTGCCTTGATGCAATATTACGATAAAGTCGAATTGATTTCCGAATGGACAAGCGATAAGGAGTTATTAAACAACATTTTAGACAAAAAAATGAACTTTGGAATGCGTTCCAGATTTACTGATGCGCTCAAAGAAGCTACGGATTTTTTAGACAAAGTTGATACTGAAAATCGGCATTTGGTTTTGATCTCAGACGGGTTAGATAGTGTCAGTAGTCAAGAACAGAAAATTGCCGCAATTAAAAATTTAATCGCAGATAATATCAATGTTCACGTTTTCAGCTATACCGGATTAGAACAGCAAGTCGTCGCGGAAAGAAGAAAATCCATCAAAGGCGGCGGAAAAAGTGCTATCAATTTGCCTCCCGGCGCGGATAACCCAAGCATAGTCAAAGGCACTCCGATTGTCACGATTAACACTGATCGCGCGATGGTCAAAAAGAACGAAGAGCGCGGAGATGCTCTCAAAAAAAGTGAGCGTGACCTGATTCAATTATCCGATGACACAAACGGTATTTTTTATTTGCCTGATACAAAGGACGAAATGATTGAAAAAACCGAACATCTGGCGAAAAATATTGACTCGCAATATGTGATAACTTACACTCCTAAACGACCGTTGAGCGAATCTCCAACCGGCGAAGTGCGAACTATCGAAGTTACTTCTAAACGTGACAACGTAGTTATTTTAGCTAAACGCAAACTGTTGGTGATTAAATCTAAACAGCTATGAACAGGCTTGCATTTGTTATAGTTACGAATCTTATTTTTGCTTTTATGGCGTTTGGACAATCTCAATGTCCAAGTCTTTCGGTGACAGGACCAAGCGGACTTCCTAAACCTAACGAGCCTTGGTTTTTTAGAGCAAACTTAAGCAAAGAGGCAGAAAACTATAAGGTTGAATATATTTGGGAAGTAACAGGTGGAAAAATAATTGAAGGTCAAAGAACATCTAATCTGAAAGTTTTAGCTGATAAAATGTGTTCCGTTGAGGTTACAGTTAAAGTTAAAGGATTGCCTGAAACCTGCCCAAACATAATAGGTTCTGCTTCAGCATCAATAACTGATTGTGGTCTTACGCAAGTGCCGCAAGATAGATATTCTGAAATTCCACCCCAAATTAACAAGAAGTCTCTTTCTGAATTTGCAAGAATATTTCAGGCAGAGTTATTAGGAAAAGCCTTTATTTTAGAGCAGTTTAATAGCAAAACTTCGTATGACATAATTAAAAGAAAATTGGTCAAGACTTTTTTATATTTAACCCAAGATTTAGGACTTTCTGCTAACAGAATTGTGTGGCAAATACAATATGACAAAGAAAATTTGACCTATCTTTATTATGTTTCAGAAGGTGCAACTCAATTTGAGTCTGATGTGCAGAACCTTATAATCAAAGGTGAAGATTTTCAGAATCAAATTGACAAACTGTTTCCAACGCCAAAGAAAAAATCGGCTAAATCCGCTAGAAAAATCAATTAACTATTTATCATTGACAATTTACCATTAAGAATCATTTCTTCCTTGCCACAATCACAATCGAAACGCCGAAAGGAAAATTAGCCTTTTTGAGCCAATATTTTTCCGAACTGAAAATCTTACCGAAAAAGCCGTTGAGCGCAGAAACATTGACATTATTTTCGGATTCGGGTTTGATGCCTGTTAGTTTCATTATCACTCGACCTGCCAGAATTGGCGCAAAAAATGTAATGTTGGCGTAAGTTGCGCGTTCAATTTCAAAACCTGCTTTTTCCAATCTTTCGACAATTTCTTTGCGTGTGTAACGAATACGATGGTTTGAAATATCGTCCTGCACGCCCCAGAGCCACATAAACGCGGGAACGAAAATCAAAGTTTTGCCGTCTTTTTTCAAAATGCGGTGCATTTCTTTGAGTCCGGCAACGTCATCGTCTAAATGCTCAACCACATCCAAAGCCGTCACCAAATCAAAACTTTCATCTTCAAACGGTAATTCTTCGGCTAAACCTTTGTGAACTTTTAAGCCTTTTTTACGGCAAAATTCGAGCGCATCATCCGAAACATCAACGCCTTCCGCTTCGCCGTATTGTTTGAGCATTTCGAGATTTGCGCCGGTTCCACAGCCAACATCGAGAATTCGTAATTCATCATTCGCACCTCGTAATTGGTCGGTGGTTTGTTGGAGAAAACTTTCCAAAATGGCGCGGCGACCGACGAACCACCAATGTTTATCCTCGACATCGTTCATAATGCCGTAGGTGTGCTGCTCCATTTCTTTGGCTAGAGTTGTAGTTTCCATAAATCTTTTTGTGTTGGGTTTTAAGGAATTATGGGGTTATGGGATTATGTTTTATATTAAAATCTGACTTCCCCTAATTCCCTTACTCCCCTATTCACCTAACCCCTTACTTAATCCTCAATCCGAACATTTCATTGACAGGTTCGCCTCTGTTTCCATCTTCGCTCATATTGTAGCTTTCTAAAAGGCGGCGTTTGATCCCATCATCGCTAACAAAATATTTATTGTCTTTTTGCCCAAGAATCATTAGATCCAAACCTTCTTGGATATATTCATCTTTGCCGATCTGCAACATATAATCGCCTGAAGTTTTGTGCGCTTCCCACTCCAATTCATATCGAGTCGGGTTAAAAATGCTCAAAGGATTGACATCTGTATCAGAAAAACTGGAAATTGCCTGAGCAAAATCAAAAGCGTGACGACCTTCGTGAACAAAAGTTCCCTCGCAACCGCGTTGACCGCCTGTGTCAATCGTTTCTTGGGCAATTGTGATAAAAACTTCGGAGGCCGCTTCCAATAAACTTAAGCGTTCGGACATAATCCGATCATTTGCCCGATGCGGATCGGTAACACCCGTAATTCCTGAAGCATTAACCTTTTTGACCGGAAAAACGCAAATTGTCATCTTTGAATTCAGAATTAAATTCATCACGCGCCGATGGTCATCGTTGCCTTTGTCCAAAATAGTCTGGAAAGCATCATCTATTGATTGGCGATATTTTTTGGCGATGCCTTTATCAAATTTCATATTTTTCAAGATTTTCACCGCAAAGACGCGGAGACGCAGAGTTTTAAAAGTTATTGGCAATTCTCCTCATTCCATTTTTCAAAACCGAAACGTGAAAATTAAATAATAATCCAACTTTTTTATTGTGTAATTTCAAATAAGATAAAAGTTGTGCCTCGTGAACAGGTAAAACTCGCTCAATAGCTTTTACTTCGATTATTACTGCATTTTCAACCACAATATCCATTCGATAACCACAATCAAGTTTGACTTCTTTATAAACCACAGGCAAATGAACTTGACGTTCAAACCTCAGAGTCGCTTGCGAAAGTTCATAACATAAACACTCTTCGTAAGCAGATTCTAAAAGTCCCGGACCTAAAACACGATGAACAGAAATAGCACAACCGATAATCTTTTCAGTTATTTGGTTTATCCTTTGCTGTTCTGAGGTTTCTTGAAACAATTAGCTCTTCCCCACACTTCCTTCGCGTCTCTGCGTCTCTGCGGTTCAATTTACCTTCCCAAATCCACACCACGAATTTTGATTATGCCAAATAATTTCAACATTTTCAGCCTTTATTTCCGTCCACCACGTTTCAAAATCCGCTTTGGAAATATAAAACGCAGTCGGCGCAACTAAATGGTCAAAGACAATGTTATGTTGTTCGCGCCAACCGAAAGTGCCAAGATGATTGAGATATTCGTTGTAAAAAAGATGTTTGGCAATCGGTTTGGCAACCGAATTTAACGGACGATAAACTAGTTTGGTGGAAAGATAAACACCCAAAGTCGGAAGTTTTGAAAGCTGCAAAAGCGTCGGTTGACTGATTTTGGAAGTAAATCCTGTCCGAATCGGATCTACAAAACGGGTGATCCATTCGTTATTTTCCGCGCCGTAAATCCACGCCGAAATATGTCCGCCTTTTTTCACCTTTCCGGCTAATGAAATAAATGCACCTTTCGGATCAGGAGTATGATGCAAAACGCCGACTGAAAAAGCATAATCAAATTTACGTTTGAAAGGCAGTTTGAAAATATCTGCCTGAACGATATGAGCATTTGGAAGATGTTTGGTAGCTTGAAAAGCGGATTCAACCGCAGAACTCAAATCAATTCCAACTACTTCTTTTGCGCCCCAATGCGCGGCTAAACTCGTGTGACGACCCTTGCCGCATCCACCTTCCAAGACTAGTTTATCTTTAAAAAATTCAGATTTTACGGGTTGGAGCCAGCCTAAAAATTGATCGTTGTATTTTTCGTCTTCCTGAGTAAAATGATTCCATTGCCAGCCAAAATTTTCGGCAGTTTCGGCTTTGTCTTGTTCAATTTTGTCGAGATTAGCAAAACGCGGAACGCCGCGTTCAACTTTATATTCACGCGAACATTTTTTACAGGATAAAACGGCTTCGATAATTTCTTTATCATCATATTTGCCAACATATGGCATCAAAATATCACCGCCGCAAGCCGGACAAGCTAAAAGGTCTAAAAGTTTTTCTTTCATTAGTAATAAACCACGAAGGGGAATAGAAAAAAGCAAGAAGTATGTTTGAATTTTTGTGAAGTTTGGCTAAACTTCGTGGTTTATTTTCGCTTAATTTACGTTTTTGTGCAATGAACGCCAAGAATTATGAAGCAATTCGTCAATTTTTTGCCAATCTTCTTCCGTCACGCCGCCTTGTTCTGCTTTATCATCACGAATTTTCATCGCATCGGCACGAAATTTTCCGTATTCAAGAAGTTTTTCTTTCGGAACATTATAAATTGCGGAAGCAGCTTCGGCTAAAGCATTTGCCAGATCACCTTCCTGATATTTTTTGCGGTCACGATGAATAATCCACCATTCAAGTTCTGTTTTAGCCACGCGTTCAACCTCAAATTCTGTCGTGCTGATGTCACGAATTTCACTGTAAAATTTTCGCAGATCGGGCAAAGCTTTTTCGTAATCCTCGCGTGATTTTCCGTCTTTGAAAACGAATGCGGACTTTGCTGCATAATATGCCATCAACTGTCTGCGCCAAAATGGTAATTTGTATTGTTTTTCTAAAACTTCGGTCAGTTGCGAGAACATTTCCAAACGCTCTTTGGCATAATAAGAACGCCACATTTCCGTATCAAGCCGCGCAATTTCATCTGCATCAAATTCCCGAATATCCACTTTATGCGGACGATAAAGATCAAAAACAATCCAAATACCGAGCAAAACGCCGATAACCATTAAACCGATAAAAATTTTGAACAAAACCTTACGCATAGCAAAGTTAAGTTCGTGCAGATTTTAATTTGGATTCAAAATTTTCAAAATCGGCAAACGGAAAAGGCTGTTTCCAGTTGGATTCAAATTCGTCAGTTTCGCGTGATTCGTAAAGTTGGGTAAAAGTTTCGTGAAAGGCTTGGCAAAAATCTTTAACTGGTCCATTGTGAGAGAAAACGATCTCACCTTCTTCATCAGTGTGGTCCAATGTCGGGTATTGAACAACTTGAAAGTGAATAATTCCTTTAAATTGAGTGAAAAACAAGGTAAAAGATTCCGGGTTTCGACTCCAATCAATTTTAAATTTATCTCTTTCATTTTTAGTTTCGAGCAGCAATGAAAGACCTTGAAGTATTTCGGGCAAAGCATTGGAAAAAGGAGTGTGTGCCGTCGTTGAATGAAACTCATTCTCGTTGTTCTTAAAACCGATTGACATCCACCCGCATTGCGGAGAGTTAAAACTGACTTCAAATTTCTCTGACATACAAAAATATGGTAACTTTAAGGCGGAAATTACTCAAATGAAAACTTTAACAGTTGGCAAAGATTATGTTGAATGCAATTCGGCATTATTCTTTGTAATTCGTTTTACTACAAAATTTTGACGATGAAAAAGTAGCGTTTGAAATCACCAAAGTAACCGATAATGAAACCAAACTTTTTGAATTTTACGAATAAAGATAGGAGATATAAAAATGAATTTCAGCACAAATTTACAACCTGAAAGGTATTTATTATGGGTTATGTTGGTTTTTTCTTTTAGTATTTACGTCAACGGTCAAAAGAAAGTTGTTTCAACTAATAAAGCCAAGCCGAGCGTTAAGCAAGTGGCAATAATTGAAATTGACGAAAATCTTAAACTAAAAATATTCTCCGAGATTGAAAGAACTTTTCCATCTGACGAACCGGAAAATCCGAACACTAAGTCGGAAGCAACAGTCATTGATTTTAATCAAAAAATTCCGCTCAAACTATTGGGTTCAGGCAATATTATTATCAAAGCAAACGCAAATTTGAAGTATGAAAAAGTTGTTAGCTTAATAAATAAAATACGAAGCCAAACCAAACAGAATATCAAAGTTGAATTTGCTGAATATTTTTATGGCTTAGTTCCCAAAGCGCCAAAACCAACAGATATTCCAAGACCTAATCCCCTTTTGTTGGTTGTTAAATTAGATAATGATAAAAATATTTATCTGAACGGTGAAAAAACAGGCACAATTAATGATCTTACTGGGCTTAAAAATAATTTGGGACGAATTTTCAAAGATAGAGAAGATATGGGTGTATTTCGTGAAAAAAGCAATGAGGTTGAAAAAACTGTTTTCATAGAAGCTCCGCTTCCAGTTGGATTTTCTGATGTCAAAAAAATTGCTGAGGCATTGAACGAGGTATTCGCATCTCCGATATACTTAGGAATTGATAAATTAACCCCGGATGAAATTGAATTACCAAAATAGTAGAAAATGAGGCAATATCAAGAACTTTTACAGCATATTTTAGAGAAAGGAAATCGTCACGAAGATCGAACAGGCGTGGGAACAATTTCAGTTTTTGGCTATCAAACTCGTTTTGATTTGCGCGAAACTTTTCCGATTGTGACCACCAAACGAGTTCCTTTTCGCTGGATCGCGGAGGAATTATTTTGGTTTCTTTCAGGTGATACTAACGAAAAAAATCTTCGCGCACGCGGCGTGGATATTTGGGCAGAGTGGGCGGACGAAGTGCACACGAGCAGATTTGGACGCAGGGAAGGCGATTTAGGTCCGGTTTACGGTTATCTGTGGCGTTCATTTGGCGGAGATTATCCGGAAATGAATGGTTTTGACCAAATTGCCGATTTGATCAAACAAATCCAAACAAATCCAAATTCACGTCGTTTGATTGTTTCGGGTTGGAATCCGCCGCAAGCCGTTCAAGTTGATTTGCCGCCATGCCATACGCTTTTTCATTTCAAAGTCGAAAATGAAAAAACTTTGCATTGTCAGCTTTATCAACGCTCGGCAGATGCCTTCTTAGGCGTGCCGTTTAATATTTCCAGCTACGCGCTTTTAACTCAAATGATTGCCCACGTTTGCGATTTGCAGGTTGGCGAATTTATTCACACTTTTGGCGATTTGCATATTTATTCAAATCATCTGGAACAGGTCGAAGAATTATTAAGCCGTGAGCCGTTGCCGTTGCCAAAATTAGAATTTATTAATGCCGAAAAATTGAAAGGATTAGATGGTTTATTAAATTTTAAATATGAAAATCTAAGTTTGATCGGTTATCAATCGCACGGGAAAATTGCTGCGCCGGTGGCTGTTTGAAGTTAGGAGCGTTGAGATTAAAACGCTCCTAACTTTTCACTTTATTAAGAATCCCATCCGTCAGTCTCTCCGTATCCTGATGAAGCGCAAGGCTGATCTTTTGAAATCATAATGTTAATGAATTGTTTGAGATAACATCCTTGCCTTTCTGAATCGTCAACAATATTCTCAAAATTCAGTCCAAAATCACTGTCTTGGCATTTACCGTCAGGAGTTGAAGAATCAGTGCAATCGTTATTGAAATAAATAGTATGATTTTCCTGATTATCAAATTCTTGAATATTGGGTTCCTGATTATCGTTATACCATTTCAGAATCCCGATCTCATTGTCTGCCAAAGAAATATTGATACTCAATTCGGTTGCGATTTGGCGAGGCCCCATAATTTCAACGCCTTTCGCATCAATCAAACTAAATTCATACTCGCTTAGTTTTGAACTATAAATCACACCATTTTTGATGATAATTCGATTTGCAAATTTGAGCGGATCATGTTTTTTTAGTTCTTCGCCAAAGATCTGTTCAAGGTCAATCAGATGACTAAAAGCCTGTTCATTCAGTGAATTTGGAGTGTATGCTCCAATTCGATTGGTTTCGGTTGGCGTTTCGTCGGTTTTGTCCAAAACATAAAACTCAAACTGTTTAAATTTATTGGCATTCTCTAATGTTTTGCTGTCAATTTTTACTGATAAATCGTGACTTCTTGTGCCTTCGGATTCTCCGTGACAAAGAAATTCATACTGCGCAGGATTCTTTCTTTCGGATAAAGCCATCATTCCGTCGAAAATTAAAACTAAGTTTGCGCTTGGGAGCCGCGGTGTCAAAGACCATTTGGTATCTAGGGGGGGCATAATTTCTCCTCATTTTAAAATTAAATTTTTGTGGGATTCATTTAGTAATGATTTTTTGCGCCTAAAAATTACAAAGAACCGGAGAAGTTTTGTTTAATTTCCAATTGCTACAAATCCTGCCCAGGATTTTGGCTGATTATCAAGAGGATTTTCGCTTTTTATCATCTTAATTTGTGATTGTTGGAGTGCCTTTAATGAACTTAATTTGTTTTCTTTTCGCTCGCGATGAAAATCAATCATCAATTTTCCGGTCGGTTCAGACTCAACTTTCCACAGACTGGCAACCACCGTTGGAACCCCCAGAGCAATGAATGGACGCGCTAAACTGACTGCACCTTCACCGCGATAAGTTTGGTCAATCCCTGTTTGACACGCTGAAAGCACCACCAAATTCGTCTTAGAAAAATTTTGCCGATAAATCTCAAAAGCCTTGAGTATTCCATCATCATTTGTTCCGTTGTCAGCCAAAATCAAACCTGAAAGCATTGGAGTTTTTTCATCGTTAATTGCGTGCAAAGCAAAATGGATAACGTCAGAACTATTTATTTCTTTGAGAATGTTGGGTTTAGTCGCCTGTTCGTTTAATAAAAGTTTTGGATTTTGATAAAACTTAGAAACTTCGGTGGCTTCCGTGATAGCATTGGGCAAATAGTCTAAATCCTGATGTTTGGCTTTATCAAAAAGCGGATTCCCAACCACCAGAATTTTTTCAGATGTCCCTATCTTTCTTTCGTTTGATTTTGCTAAATTTAAGACAAAAACATTCAAACTTGGCGAGATGCCAATTGTATATTTTTCAATCAAATATTTATCTGAGTTTGAATCTACTAGCGAGTTAAAAGGCAAAAAATGTAAATCTTTGTCTGGAATAATATAGAGTGTTTTATTTTCGTCCAAATACTTTTCATTTGGTGCAATCAAAATTTGATAGAGTTCAACAGCCTGATTTTTGAGATTTACATTATTAGAATTCAAAGCATCCAAATAATTTTTAACTTTTTGGTGAAGTTCATCTGCCGAAATTTCAGACTTTTCACTCTTGATAGACTCTTTTGTAATAACCCACGAAATAATTTTGTTATCCAAAACCGAATATTCCAAAATCTGTGAGTTTTCAGGGATTTGACTCTGCAATTTTGAGATTTCTTGGGGAGAGTTCATTGATTTTAACGAAATTTCAGGAACGGCTTTATCATCAATAGAAAGTTTATCGGTTTGTAACAAATCCAATAGGCTTCGTGCCCGATTTATTTCTGCATAGCTAAGTGCTTGAACCTCATCATTTAGCTGCGAACAGGCAAAATCAATCGCCACATCGTAAATTCCCTGTTCAGTGTCGAAAAATGAATTCCGGTTACTTTCTTCGTAAATTTTTTGACGCAGACCTTCATATTGATCTATCGCTTCGTTGAGTTGTTGTTGCGCGAGTTCATTATTTTTTAGTCCAATATTTGCCAGAGCTTGACCGCGAAAAATTTTATAAAAGGTTGTCTTATAATCAATTTTTTCATAAATTTCTTGAGACCTTTGATAATATTCAATTGCCTTTTGATATTCCCCCGCTTTGCGATAAATGTCTCCTAACATCAATGAAAGATCAGCGACTGTAGTAATTTTGAGTTTCTCGTCATTTACTTTTTCTCCATATTCAAGGGAAGTTTGTGCTGCAGTAAGAGCTTGCGGCAAATTATTATTGAGCAAATTAAACAACGCACTTTGCTCAAAAGAGCGAGATTTCAAGAGTGGTATCCCGGTTTTTTCAGCCATTTGGATAACTTTTTCTTGATACGCAAAAGCAGTGTCAATTAAACCTAGTTGGAAAAAAGTTTCGGCAGAAATAGAATAAAAAGTCCAAATCACCTCTGCTTTTACCGGAACATCTTTAATCAAATCAAAAACAAAAAAGGTCTTATTAAGTGAATCCTGATTTTTTCCTAGTTTACTATTGCTATTAACAACTCCTTGATAATATCTAAGAGAGGTTTCAATATCCTGATTTTTTTCTGCGATAACACGAGATTTTTCCATCAATTCAAATGATTTTGAAAGCTCAAGATTATTTAACTGAGCAACGACACTCCCCTGAATAGCTTGTGCTTGTAGTGAAAAGTATTTTTTATCTCCAAAAGTTTGAGTAAGTTTGGTAAAGGTGGCTATTTCCTGTATTTGTTTCTTTTCGGGTAAAAACAATTTACACAAAACACTCCAATTTTCGGCAAACAAATTTTCAGGCGAGTTTCCGATGGATTTAAAAAGAATTTGTGCTTCTGTAAATTTGTCAACGGCTTTTCCATATTCGGATTTATAATAAGATTGTTGTCCTTCTTTTAGCTGAGTTCGCCCTTTCATTGCTGTTTCAATTTGAGATGGTTTGAGTCGTGAGTAAAATTGGGTTAAGTCAAATAAAAAATAATCACCGACCGTTTGTTTTGCAACATCTCCGGCAAATTTTAACATTTTCAAGTTTTCATCTTGGGCAAAATCTTTCGTGGGATACATCAATAAATTATCAATCAGACGGTCAGCAATAAAAATTCCCCTCCGTGAGCGCGAAAATTTTATCATTTGCCAAGCTTCTTTAGAATTTTGATTTTGATAGGCAATTTTAAATTTTTCAAAAATATCTTCATTGGTCAAAGTTGATTGAGTTTTATTCTGTTCAATAGAATTAAGTTGTTGGCGTGCTTCATCCGCCCATCTTGAAGTTGAAT
>DAORIL010000032.1:0-20371 GCA_035438525.1 Pyrinomonadaceae bacterium | reverse complement strand
GGGATAAACGAAAAGTATCCGGCGAAATGAGGGAAGCTCTCAAAGAATATGAAATTCCGCTGATGACGACAACTATTGGCAACCGTAATATTTACGAAAACAGTTCGAGCGGTCTATCGGTTTTGGAAATCGCGGGGCGAACTGAATCCGACAGGGAAGGACAGCACGAGATGCGCGAATTTGTCAGCGAAATAGAGGGCATCTTAAGTATCGGCAAAAATGCAAAAAAACCAACGACTGCAACAAAGAATTTGAAGAAAACAACCGCAATATAATTCATTTCAAAACAACGGAGGATAAACGATGGCACTAAGAACTGCACCCAAAAGAAAAGTTGACCTGCAAGAACTCGACAATCTGCAAAAAGAGATTTTTGGAACACAAACCGAAGAAGTTACGAATACTTCCGTGAGTCAAAATAACAAACATTCTTCAAATCAAGAAATTCCGCAAAAAAAGCCCAAGTTGGTTGAATCTATCGCCAGAGTTCCGGGTGATAATAAAAGGAAGCCTCAAATTTCGGCTAAACCTAATGAAAATATAAATAAATCTTCCGTGCGAACGAAAAGTTCTCCGGTTTCAGATAATTCAGCCGCATTCGGCGCAAATTTAACCGATATGGAAACGATTGCCGCGAATATAGCTTCCTCAAAAGCGGGGCAGGGACGCAATACAACCCGCCCGTTTTCGATACCCCGAACCCTGATTATTGACACGACCAGACTTAAAGCCAAGTTCCGCACGATTGATGAGCAGTTTACGCAAAACATCATCATTGATTTTCTTCTAAGAGAAGCTCTGGCAGCGGCTACTCCCGCAAATTACAGGAATTTACGAGCCGAAGCGTTCGAGTTCATCAAACGAGCCGAGGAAACAACGCGGCGTTCGCTGACGATCACCGAAGAAGTCATTTATCAGATGTCGGAACTCAAAGCGGGAATCAACCTAGAAACAGGCAAAAAATATTCAAATGACGAAATTTTCTCCACCCTTCTGGCAATTGGCGTGAGCTGGCTTTATCGCCAAGGAATTTTGAATTAGTCGAATCCAAAAGTAGGTTATGCTATGTCCTGCCAGACGCGGCGAACTTCCATCCGGCAATTTTCATTGAGCCGAGAAAACCAATCAACAACATTTACCGCTTGCACGTTTTCTCTATTCAAGAGTGCATCATCCACACCTTTAAAGGCGCGTGACCAAACGAGAATTTTTGTCACGGCATTTGAGTTATATTTTCGATTATCGTCGAAACGTAATTTCAAAAGTTTGGAGAGTTGGCGGGCGACTGCCGGATTTTCGTAGTAGTCATTATCAAAGGCAAGAAACAAAGAAACGCCACGTGTTAATTTGACGATCAAATCTTGGGCGCAACTTACACCGCTGCCCGCAATCACAAAAAACTCTGACTTTAAACCAACGACCGTATCGCCTTTGAGCGCACCTTCAGTCACCAGCACGGGCAAGCCGAAATTATCTTTTTGTCCGAAATTTCTCCAATTGGCAAAATGTAACGGCGTTCCAGAACTCGCACTTGTCTTATTTGGAAGCGAAAGCCAAAGGTAGCGTTTTTTATCTGCCCTTAACTTCCCCGTAAACCGTAGCTGACAGGCTTGAATTTTGCCAAACGGATCGCGGTAGGGAATTAGTAACAGCGGATTTTGAAAATTGCCCGATTGCCACAGATTCGCATCGCCTGATTCGTCAATCCAAAAACCAGGAACGTGCCTGATACCGTGAGGATTTTGACGGACAAAGGCGGGGAAGTTTTGATTAAGCAGAAGCCTAATCTGAGCTGCCAAATCTTTACGTTCATCATTAGAGCATGGAAGTCCGCCGTAATCTTCTAAATTGTCGAGACCGCGTTCAAGTAAACCTTTTTCGCCGTGCGTGATAGATTGATAATTCCTCGCCGGAGACAGATTGAGGAGTGAACTATAGGCAAAATCTCTAATTTCGAGCGGGGCGGGATTGATTTCCTGTCGCTCACGTTTGTAGAAATTCCGGGGTTCACTTTTATTTACCCACGGTTTCGCTAAAAGTTCACGGTCGTGATAGAACACGCCCCACTGTTCTTTTCGGCTCAAACGATCTGCACCCGTTGTAACACGGGCGCAAAACGAAATCGAATCATCCGGCGTGCGACTGCACCAATCCGGTTTTCCGCAAATTAAACAAGGGCGTTTCCGGCTGACTCGCTGGTATCTTGAATCTGTCATTGACGATTAAAAATAAAAAATCACAAAGCATTCCTGCTCACCGCTTATTTTGAAAAGGCTGACAAAATTACTCTCAAAAAGAGCTAATACTTTGGCTTCATTTCTTCCAGCCGCCGATCCATATCGCGGAAAAATCCCGTCACGACCGTGGAGACCATTCGCAAATGGGCAGCATCTTCCGCCGAATTTTTATTAATCAAAGCGGCTTCGTTGCGTCCGGCAAAGGTAACCTCATTGGCTTTGATCTCTAAATTATATCCCTTGTTTATTCCCCCTATTTGTGTTGCTGCCCCTTGTTTAGCCGCGCCTGCGCTGATACTTGCTCCTTTATTGATCGCGGCAATGTTCGCATCGGCATTTTGATTGATGCTGGTTTCCATATTTGATTGGTAATTTTCAATATTCTGCCGATTGGAACTCAAGGTGCGAGTATTTTGCCCCAAATTTAATTGATATTGTTCATCAGACACTTGATTGCCTAAGTTTTGCCGGACCTGCGACGAATCAATTGGGATACCGGTCAGCTCGCCCGCTCCGTTGGCAACCACACCGCTCAATCCGCGCGTGCCAAGTGCATTACTACCTGGTGTCATATTGAGCATGTTTTCATTTTTTTGTGCTTCGTTTTCGACCCAGCGATTGCTTTTTTCCCGCTGTGTTTCAAAACCTAATCGGTTGCTTCGGTCGGTAAAATCAACCCGTTGCGAACCTAATTCGCGTTGTGTCATCGCATTAGTTTGTTGTATCTGCATCGTCCGATTGGCATTTGTAATCAGCATATTCGTGGTCTGATTACCATAAATCTGACCGAGCGTTGTTTGCAGACTCCCTTGCACCCCGGCGATTGACTGAACACGTCTCGCATCCGTTTGCAGTTTTCCGGCATCAAAAGCAGCTTTGGCATTGGTTTTTTCTGAATTATAAATACCCTGAATTTGGGTGTTTTCCGCTTGACGATTAATTGCCGCGCCCGCTACCAGACCGTATGTTTCCAGAGCCGTGCCGACTGCCGACAGCATCCAACCCATCGAAATCTGGTTGACCGATTCATAGACCTGTCCACGCAGGAGCTTATAAGCCAAAACGACACTCAAAATGTAGGAAAG
The DNA here is from genome assembly GCA_035438525.1 of Pyrinomonadaceae bacterium. Taxonomy (GTDB): domain Bacteria; phylum Acidobacteriota; class Blastocatellia; order Pyrinomonadales; family Pyrinomonadaceae; genus JAIBCC01. The sequence goes on along the minus strand of DAORIL010000032.1, from coordinate 17,049 downwards.
CGCAGCGATGAAAAACAAAAAAATGACAATTGCTGCACTACTGCCCGGATCATAACTGCCGGATGAAATAATCTTGGCAGTATTCGGGTCAAGCGTGTAAAGCGGCTCATTATTGTAAATAGAAAGGGCAATGATACCGATTGAGTAAGCAATATACATCGCCACTTCCTTCACAATCGGATAAGACAAACAAAATGTCGCCACGCCCCAACAAAAGGGATAAAAAGTCTGGGCGGCGAATTTATCGTCAAAGCCCAGAGCCGCCATAATGGGCGAAGCAAGTTTTAAACCGATCAGAATAAAAAGTCCGGCGAGGGCAAGCAGAACGCCGCCGAATTTGATGATGTTTTGACTGATCACGAGCAGTGTAAACATCCTGGGCATATTCCAATTTAGAAAATTCAAATCCGCCGTGATGTCCGACACGCTTGATTCTTTATTATTTATCACCCCTAGTATTCCGGGTTCGCCGTTTGGCAAGCGTTCGGCAATAATTGCGTTCGGGTCGTCAACACTAAAATTCGCTCTGACATAGACGAGCATTTTTCGATCAAACTCCTTGACCATTTCGACATTCGCACTTCTAACCGTGCTGGCAATTTGTTTGCCGATCAGTGTAAATACATCAAGTAAATACGGCGCACTACCTATCACCAGCATAAAAACAAGCGTGCGGACTCCCCAGCGAAAAAGCTGTTCGACCGAATACCCATGTTCGTCCGAAAACTTCCGCAAGAAAGATATAATCAGGACGAAACTGGCGATAATCCAAGCAAAAAACGTCAGATAGGGAAGCAGGGGACGCACCAAGGTATTCAAAATTGAAACAAAAAGCCAGTCTTTCGCCGTTTTCATCATATTGTCAATTTGCTGGTCAAATGATGGTGCTGTCGGGCGCGGCGAGGGTGTCGCAATCGGCGTGGCGTTCGGATTCGGGGTGGAGCTGGTTAATTTTTCATCATCGAGCGGGGGCATAAACGGACTATTGTTGTTTACTAGATTGATGACCTCATCAGCATAAACCGGCTTGCCGTTAATGACACCGATCGGCGTTCTGTTTGTCGGCTGCTGAGTTTGAGCAAAAATTTCATTTACCGAAGCGAAAAACATTAGCAGAAACATTGTTAAAAGGGCAACGAACCGCCCGTTCAATTTTAATTTTTTGTGTTCTTGAAACATTGCTTTTCTCCTTTTATTTTTAGTTCACCAGGGAAATTGATTGGCAAGCGGGTCATTGCGCCAGACTTCGTATTTTTCCAGTTCCGAATAAAACTCCTGGCTTCCCGTCGTAATGGTCGTCATCATAGCTTCGGTTTGGCGGATTTGTTTGCCGAATTCTTCCATCTGCTCGATTTTCAAGCCGTATTCCTTACATTTTTCTTCGATTTGCTTTTTCAGTTCGTCCAAGCGGAGTTCAAGCGTGGCGATGCGTGAACCAATTTCCCGTAATTGGGCGAGATAGCCCTCGATTTTGTCCTGATAATCACCCGGCAGACCCCGCAGTTCCGTGACTCGATCTTGAAGTTCTGTTTGTTCTTTGTATAAAAGAGCTAGTTCAGCCAGAATCATTTCCCGGTCATAAAGCATTCGTTCAAATGATGAATCGAGTTTGGCAAGCCGCTCTAAATTTTTCAGGCTGGCATCGGCATTTCTGCCAATCGCGTGCTTGAGATAATCATCCAAATCGCGTTTATTCGCTTCCATATCGAAAATCCCGTCCCGATAACGGCGTGAAATGCTGACCACAGCGTTGATCTCGCTTTTAATGGAATTTTCGATTTGTTTTTTGAGTTCAAAAACGCCTTTGACAATCCGCCCGACTGCCGCCCAGCCTTCGACCATTTGTTTATTTTTGGTAATTTGCTCGTCAACAATCGAAAGAATTCCGCGCAAAGAACTGACCTGTTCAATCGCTTTTTGATACATTGTCGTATATTGCTCAACGGTTTTAATCCAGCGGGCTACTTCATCAATCTTCTTCTCAACTTGCAGCGCATAATTGGTCGGGTCAAACGTCACCCATTGTGCCTTCGTCGGTTGTGCTGCCGGAAATATCAAGAAAGACGTAACAACCAGGGCAATGACGAATTGATGAATAATTTTTAAGTTTTTCATATTTTTTTAATCGGCATTAGCGAGTGGCAAATGCACGAAGTTCCTCCAAATGTTCTGTTTTAAGTTCGGTTAAGCCGGCGGCGGTCAAGCCCAACGGATAATGCTCGGCGAGCCACGCCAAAACGAAGGCGAAAGGTTGGTCCGCCAATAATCTTTCCGCGATGGCACGGGCGTTTCTCTCGTTCGCATCTGTGGTCGAGTTCCAACGCTCAATCGGTGATTGGCTGACGGTTGCCATTTCCACGATTTTGTCGTCGCCCGAACCGATGACCATCACCCATTGCGTATAAATTCCGTAAGGGTTACGAATACTGCGAATGGCGGTTTGCGTTTCTTTGGAAAGATCACAATCTCGCACCAGCCGGTCAAAGTTACCGATTTGTTTGCCGATGATTTTCACGCCCGAATTTTTAACCAGATCTATCCCGATAGGGTTCGGCGTATCTTCCGTGCCGGAAAAATGCTCGTAGGCTTGTCCCATCAAAAGTGTGACCACGCCTTCCTTGCGTCCTGTCAGAGACGTATTGCCGATCAAATCCAAAACGGGCGGAAAATGCTTGGAAATTTCCTTCATCTCATCGCAAACAAAGAGAAATGGCGTGATTTGACCACTGGAGTTTTCCTCGCCGATTTCCTGCATGATCGAAGCGGCAATGCGGTAGCCCATACTTTCGCGGACAGGTTCATCCAAGCAAGAAAGGGAAGTGAGTTCATAAACGTCAAAGGGTGAATCTGAATCGAAATCAGGGTGCGTGGGTGCGTCAAGCCACACGTCATTGCGGTAAATGTTGAGCTTCAAAAACAACTCATTTGCTTTGGTCCGTTCGGTTTCGTTCCAACTGTAATTTCCCAAAAGATCGAGAAAATGGCTCAAAGTCGGCTGAAATTTTGGTCGCCCGTTGCCATTTCTGGTTTGTGAGATCTTATAAACCTCGCCGACGATGAGCTTGGCGATGGAGTAAGTAATTGTGTCTTCTTTCGGAGTTTTGCTTAGATTCAGCAAATCTGTCAGAACAAAGGTGCTTTGCCGTTTGGAGGCTGGCTGTCCGGTTTCAAGACCGGGATAATTCCAAATGTTCAAAGGCTTCGGCTGGCTTTCGGCGAAATTGATGTGCCGCCCGCCAAAGAGTTTACACATTGGTTTAAGCGAATTTTTGTAATCAATCGCCCGCACTTTGATGCTCCCTTTGCACGCGAGAATGTCGGTGATAATTCTCATTCCCAGAACTGATTTACCTTCACCCGAAGCGGCAGTTACGATCACAGTCGGCGATTTGATTAAATTTCTATCGAATAAATCAAGTCCGAACAGGTTTCCGTCGGGCGTTAAAAAAAGGCTGTGCGGGCGCGGTGAACCCTGCCACGCACCCTCGGTTGGAACAAGCGCTGCTAGAGTGCTGGCAGCTTCGCCGAATTCCTGTCCGGTTTCTTGCCACGAAATTTCTCCGGCGAGCAATCTCGGATAGATCGCCCGCACCCGCGCCGGTTCTTCCCGAATAGCATCCGCCCCCGGAATTTTGCGAACGGCGGAAATAATCTGTTCGCATCTTTCGGTTAAGGTTTCCGCCTTTTCTTTGATTTCTGAACGATAGCGAACTTTCCCGCCAAAAATGACAAAATTGATTCGCGCCTTGCAGATTTTTTCGCGCCCTTTTTCGACTTGGCGCAATAATTCGGTTAATTCTTCGCGGATAACTTTGGCATCTTCTTGAAGCGGTTTGAGTCCGAAAAAGGTGTTGCCGCTCCCTTCAATCCGTTTGATTTTTTTCTTGAGTTCTTTTTTACTTGCTTCCACGTCGAGTGCCACGAAATCAAGCACAATCGTATGCGGAAAATTTAGATCACCCCGACAAGTGAGATAGCGCATCGTGTCGGCGGTCACGAAATTTTGCGGGGGCACTTTGAGGCTCACTACACTTGCTAAAGATTTCTCGTGAATGATGTAATCTGTTTCGTCTGTCTTAATTTCGCCGGATGCCAGATAACGTCTAATATCCAGGCAAGCAACGGTTTCCGGTAAAACGGGAGCATCGGTTTTGACTGAGCGACGATGCGAAGCAAAAAGAATTTCAAATGTTTCTTGTCGTTTCAGAGGTTCGAGCCGCATCTCTTTGGGAAAATTTTCTTCAAAGGCACGAAAAACTTTTTCGGCTGCTTGTTTACATTTTTCTTCCCGCGCTTGTTGACGGCTGACAAAATTTTGTGAAAAGGCATTTTTCCCTGAAATCACCGGCGAGATTAAAAATTGAAAGAATCCGCCGCGTCCGATTTCTTTAAATACGCTTGGCAGAAACTGGAGAAGTGCCGGATGGTCGTGATTATCCGCCGCCGGAACGCGAATCCAAACGGTTGCCGACTGCTCTTTAATCAGTTCTGCGCTAATTGCGTCTTCGTAAATTTTGATATTCGTCGCGTGCAAAAGCGCGGCGTGCGGATGGCTTTCGGTTTCATTGCGCGAGCGGAGATGATTTTTCAAAACCTTTCCGCTAGAGGGCAGCGAATCGAAGCGAATCTGAATGACCGTTCCTGCCGGTTTGTCAAAATTGAGCAAACTTGAAATTTCGTCAATCCGGTTTTCGGTAAATTCTTCCGCCTGGTAAATCGTGTTGGCAAGTGTGATTTTGTAAGCACGCCCGAAACTTCCGTCCCGATAGCGCAATAAATCCCCCTCAAACCCCAGTATCTCGCTTTTTCTTAATCGCCCCTGCCCGAAGTGTAATTTCTTCTCTTGAGAAGCAGGGATCGCATTGATGGCGGTTTTTGGGGGTTGGTTAAACATTCGGTTGCCTGCCTGTCTAAAAATAGGCAACAACCGCCAGGCAATAATGAATCCGATTCCCAAAGCGGCACTACTGGCAATCAAACTCATCAGCAAAAAGTTTTCAGATAAATTCGTGTAATTTTCGAGCATAATTTTTTCTTCTTTTTCTCAATTTTTTTGGGGTTAATTGGTGGTGATCCAGCCTTCCTGTTCGTATTCATCCGCCACCGGGCGGCGGAATTTGCTCCAACGGTCCGAAACAGCATCGAGTTTATGTAAGAGCCAGCCTTTCGGCTTGCTGGCTCTTAGGAAGGTAAAAAGGGCGAGCGAAACAATAAAACAAACTGCTCCCAAGGGAACACCCAACGGAATGTAGTAAAGCCACCACCCGAAAACAAACGGCAGAATGTAGGCAGCGGCAGTTGGAATGAGAATATATTTCCAATCGCCTTGATAAACTCCGCAGCGTTTTATTTCGTGATAGACATTTGGGCGGACAGGTCTTGGTTTCATAAAGCTGTCAATCTCCCGTCTAAAAATTCGTATCAACCGCGACGTTTTGTCCCTGAGAGATGGCATAGATGACTGCCATGATGGTGCCGAACGCGAAAGCCGCTCCGCCGCCGATGGCGTAGTTTGCCCATTCTTTGCCCCACATCTTGTTCCAAATCGCGGCTCCAATTCCTAATGCTCCGCCGCAGAACAAGAGAATGGCGAAAAGTTTTAATCCTTCGCGGACAATATTGGCGAGATTATTCGCACTACCGGAAAAGATCGGACCGTTGCTTTGGGCGTGCGCCGCCTCGAAAATTATTAAGTTGAGCAGAATTATCCCGCAGAGCGGTGCGCCTGCTTTTACCAACAGGGAGGTTTTAGTGATTAGGTTTCCCAGTTTTTGTCTGGTATTGAAGATTTCCAGGATGTTCGTTACTGAACGACGTAAATTGACGACGACAGAATAAAATCGGTTTTTCATTTATTTTTTCCTCTTAAATTTTGATTGGTTTTTCTAGCTGTTGCCGCATCTTTTTAGCGGACAGACTCAAAATTTATCAGAGCAAAGTTCGTGCCTGTCCGTAAAATATTGAAACTTATAGGGTTATTTCAAGGCATAGAGGTTGCGGTAAAAAGCCCAAGCCGATTTAGACGAGCGGCACGAACCTAAAACTAATTTTACAGATAAATTTATGAAAGAAAGATTTTTGAATTCTAAAGGCAGACGACTGATTTTTTTGCGAACGGTCGCATTTTTTTTGTTGATTCTCTGTGCTTCGTTTCAATCGGTAATTTTCGGGCAAACAAATGTCTTGACCAGAGTGCAGTTTTCCCGCATTTCGCTTTTTGATCGGGCGCGATTTTTTGAAGCGACCATTTCCCGCATTGCCTTGGAGGAAGAGGTTGACCCGTATCTTTTGTGGGCGATTGCTTATAACGAAACCAGATTTCGTCCGTGGCTTCGCTCTCCAGCCGGAGCGGAAGGGCTGATGCAATTTATTCCGGCAACTGCCGCACGTTTTAATTTGTTCACCCCTTACCAGCCCGAATCCGCCATCAGAGCAGCAGCACGATATATGAGATTTTTGGCAAAGCGTTTCGGTGGGCGAATTGATTCTATCTTAGCCGGATATAATGCCGGTGAAGGCGCGGTTGATGCCTTTTTATGGGGCAAAGCCGTTCGCGCCAATCAGAAAATCATCAATCCCGGCGGAAGGCGAACAGTAGGCGGTGTTCCGCCATATCGTGAAACCATCGGCTATGTCGCTCGCGGACTCATCGTTTACCGCTTACTTCAATTGAGACAAGTATTTCCGGGTGCATTTGTCCGCTTTCTTTATCCGCGAGAGGTTGCTCAATCGGTTGCCCGCGCGTGGCTCCAAGACAGGGAAATCGGCTTTAGCGGTTCACTTTTAACCCAAATTTCAAACCCGATTTTTTGGAACACAAACACAGTCGCGCAAAACCAAACAGAGTTGAGACAACCCGTTTCCAATAATTTTCGGCAAGGACTTCCCGCTGAAAAAGAAACGCTCCAAAACAACTCTTTGGTTTCGTCAAATAATCTTGTGCCGTCTCCCGCCAAGTTTGCGGCTGATTCAAATTCAGCCGCGTCGAATGAAGAAAAAAAGGAAGTCACTAAAGCAGACGAAACTTATTATGAGCCACGCACCGGAGCGAGATACCGAAAGGTGGGTAGCAAGCTCGAACGCTTGGCGGAAAGTGGAGATTTAGTTATCACTGAACAAGTGCGTTCACAGGCGCAGCCAACCTCAATCCGCGCTCGCGGAACTTTTTTCGGTAAACAAAATTCGGTGCCAAAATAAATTCAACACCAGTCTTGCTCGAAATTCGACAGTTGTTCGCTTTAACGCAAACTATACCGCCCAGCCGATTGAATTCAATCGGCTATTTTTGCGACCGTTTGAGAAATAGAAGTAATTTGTAATTCCAGCTTGATAACCGGGGCGGTGCGTTCAGCAGATCACCCAATATTACACGAAAGCCCGATTTTATTTATATGTTTGAAGGGGTGATGCGTTCGACCTATCAGGGGTGGTGCGTTGGGCATACCACCCCCACTTCTTTTCGACCTTCAACCGTTCAAAAGTTTAGATTTTTCGTAAAAATCAGAGATTTTGGACGATTTTTTTTAATGGCACTCATTTTGCAATCTTCCAATTTCAAGCAGGCGATTCGTTTAATTTGCTTTGCCTTGTATTTTGAAAAAAACATTGACCCTAAAATTTGGAGATAACTGACATGGCTCATGAAACCTACGGAATTTGCGAAAGTGAAAAAACGTCGCCTGAAAGCGAGATAAATCTGATCGAGGTGATGGACATCTGTTCAAATTTGTATTTGACGCATTCTCTCGCGGTAGAAATTTTGGGCGAAACCTCGGACCACTTTTCGGAATTAGGGGAAAGCCCATGGATCATCCCGATTTTATCCTTTGATGAGCCAATCCTGATCAAACGGTTGAGGCAAATTCATTAATCATCTGCTTGTCTTGGCAAAACCCTAAATTCTTTTTTCTTGAGGATCTTTTATGACACCTGAATCAAATTCTAACCATGTAGATTTTTCCGCATCTTCTTTTGGCGAGCGTGACCCGGAAGACGTTTTGACGATTTCGCAGCTTTTGCGTGTCTGTTTCGTGTTGGTCGGATTGCTCTTTTTTTGCATCGGACTAAATTTTTATTTCGCTTTGCGGAAAGCGGATTTAATTGTCGTGGACAAAACATCGGGGCGCACTTTGGCAATTAACAACAAAGATTACGGACAGACCGAAGCGGTCAGTCTTGCGCCTGACAATTTAACTAACGGTGATAAAAAGGCTTTAGTGACAGAGTTTTTGCGCTGTCTCTATGAAGTCAATGGCGCAACCCGCCCCGGACAAGTCAACCGACTCTTAAAGATGATGGAGCCAAATCTCTCGCTTGAGCAGGCGCAGCTTTTCAATACGGAAAAATTACTCGCCCAGGAAAAAGCGCAAAGCGTCAACTCATCTTGGGAATTGCAGGATTTAAGCGTAGATGAACGCGATCCTTTTATTGTCCGCGCACTTGGCAAGCGAGTCTTGCGGCGGGTGCAAAACGGCACGAGCGTCGAAGAGGAAACACAAATCAAAATCAAATTTTTGCTAATGGACTCGCCGACCTCTCCTGCCAGAAACGATAACAATTACCGAACCGGATTTTACATTCAGAAATATCGTGCGGAAGCGGTGGATGGGACGCGCAAATCACCGCTCGTGATGCTCTCGGATGAACAAACAAGCGGAAACGAAACCGCCGTTACGGTCAATGAAAATCGCCCTCAAGCGAATTCTGCCACCAACGGTAAACCATAAATATTTTATTGTTTGAAAATTTAGGAAATAAAAAAATCGGCGCAAATTAACGAAATGCGCTCATTTAACCAACAAAAATATGATGAAAATAAATTCTATCTTTCTAAAAACTTTCTATGAAAGACGTTCCGTGCAAATCTTTGCCCTGCGTCTGACTGCCCTTTGTGCTATTTTTCTGCTGCTGGTTGTTTATAATTCGGCACAAACCACCACTAACCGCCAGCGGACAAAAACCAGACCAACTAAAACCAAGTCGAAAATTGTCAACTCAGACAATAACGCCAGCCCAAAGAATGAAAAGGTGGAAGTTAATAACGCGGTCACAGTTGTTAATCGTCCGCCGGTTGATTATTTATCGGGCGAAGCATCCGTTTCCGTCAATCCTATGCAACCGACTGTCGTGCGTTTGGGGCTGGCACAAAACGCGACTTCGGTAGTTGAGTTTCCAAGCGTGGATCAAATTTATTATATTCACGAAGGCAATCCGAAGCTCGTCACCGTTTTTCAGTCGCCCACTAAAGAAACCGACCGTTCGATCACGCTTTATCCGGGCGAAGGGTTTTTGCCGGTTGCTAGTGGTCACAAAGAACTGTCCGTGACGATCACGATGCAAATGAAATCCGGCTTAGTTTTAGTGCTGGAAATCGTTCCCGCCCCGGATATTCGGCAAAATGCCCATCGCTGCGTCTTAAATTACAATCTCTCGGAAGTCATTGCCGCCCGCCGTGCCGCCGGTTTGAAAGTAAATTTGGGCGATGAAAATACTGCTGAACAGAACAAACCGATCCGCGCCGTTTCCACTCTGGTCAGCAACAATCCAACCAAAGAATCCGACTCATCAAAGACAGACGATACTATCAAGGTTTTGTCCGGTTCGGCGGTGGAAATCGTCAACGGCTCCTCAAATATTACCGAAACTGCCAGACGCAAAATGAAGTCGGGCGCGGAGCTATCGCGCTTCGTTAATAAGAAATTGGCGGAAGCTATCAAAACTCAACCGGAAAGATTAACGATTTGGTCACCCGCTTCGCAAGGGTTGAGTCTCTCGACCTTCAAAGTCGTCGAAATTGACCCCGTTCAACGAATGATACTTGTTGCGGTCAAAAACGAAACCACCGATACTTTGCGGCTGCTGGAAGAAATGCCCGAACTCAAAATTCAAACCGTTGACAAAGCGGGAAACAGCCTGCAAATTGAACGACTGACCAGAAAATATACGGAAACCACTGCACTTGAAGGGGCGATTCCCGCCGGAGCGATTTGTTATTACGCCATCGTTTACGAAAATCCGGTTCTGGGGGCAAATCAAAAACTGCTTGTTTCAGCCGCGCACGACCGGGCTGCCGATAGTCCTGTGGTGACGGGAACTAATCAAACCACCGGCAAAGAGGGAGGCAAACAATGAAGCAAAAAGTAGAAAATATTCCGGCGGTTATTCCGCCGGCGTTAGACCCGGAAGAAGCAGAACTCGCGGCAAGAAGCGAATTTCTCATCAAAAATGAATTTTTGGATGAAGACCATTTTGTTGATGCGACTGAAGCGGAGAGGAATTTAGACGAGATCCTCTTTGATGAAAACGATTTTGAAAACGCTTCTCCTGACGCAGACGAAGCCACTCAGACCCGTCGGGCGAAATTCCGCAAATCGCTGATTTTCCTGACAATTTTTGGGGCAGGCTTTGGAATCTTCGCGGTTTTCTTAGCCTGGGCGTTCGGTTTCGGTTTTTTTGCGCCGACCAGCCGTGTTTCGATTGACCGTAACCAAAAATCGAACAGCGTTGAATCGGGAGCCACAACAAACGGCGATGAGAAGCTCAAAACCGCCTTATCAATCGTTGCGGGCGATAACGGTAATAATCAAAATTCTCCGGTCATTTCGGATTCCTCGACCAATCCAAAGACCACCGCTGAACAGGATTTAACACTTTCTTCAGAAGAGAAAACGAAAGGACTATCAAACAATCAAGCAGCGAATAATCAAGCAACTGACGGTCAAAACGGAGGAAATATGATTGTTTTACCGAATGAAAAAGGGAACGTTCAATCAAATTCGGCAGACAAGCAAACTCGCTCATCTCAACCAAATTTGTCCGGCTCGGTCACGCAGAAGCCGAATTTATCGAACCAAAATGAACCCGATGCGAATTTGGGTTTTCAGCCAGGGAAAAACCAATCGAGTGGCGAAAAATCAACCAATAACGCCGATGGAGCAGCTCAGGCGCGTTCGGTATTTTTCGGGCGAATTCCCAATCAAACGAATTCTGTCCCATCAATTTCGGTTTCCCAAAATTCTCCGCCAACAAATGAACCTAATTTCAGGCGAAACTCAAATATTTCAAATGAATCCACAAATGTTCCATCTTTCGGAACTTTACTGCCTGTGCGTCTTTTAGGTGCGGTTTTTACTTTGCAGGGATCAGGGAATTTAGTCCGAATGGAGCTTTCCCGCCCCGTCAAACAAAACGGTTTTTCGTATCCCGCGGGAACAGTTCTGGTCGGAAGATTGCGCGGCAGTGAAACAAATCGTGCTTTTATTTCCGTTTTCGGGGCAATTGACTCAAAATCCGGCAAACTCATCAAATTTGAAGGTGAAGTTACGGGAACAGACGGTGCATCAGGCATTTTGGGAACACGCAAATCCATCAAAAGTTGGGGAAATCGCTTTTTAAGTGCTGTGCGTGAAGTCGGGGGCAATGCCGTTAATGTGCTTTCATCCCGGTCCGGGCGCGGCGGGACAATCGTTTTGGGCGGCAGCAACGGGGTTGGCGGCGAGGTATCTTCAGTGATTCGCGGAAACGATGTCAAAGATAGTTTTGTCGTCGTGAAGGCGGGAACTGAAGCCTACGTTTTAATCACGGATTTACCCGGTGAACTTCCAAAAACTGATTTGAATGAAAGCCTCACTGACCATCAAGCTGAAATCCCCGGACTAAATTTGAGCGAAGCGGAAATGGCGGAGCTTCTCGTCACGGATGATGCGAATAAAATCCGCGCGGCATTTCTTAAAATGTCGCCCCAGTTTCGCGCTTTGGCACTTCAAGCAATGGAGAAGGGAAAAAACTGATGCTGCCGAGTAATCCTGACAAACCAAAGATAAATCCGCGTCAAATGGTCAAAGACAGACGAGCAGACGAACTTTATTCGTTGATTTGCTCCACCGGATACATCCCGGACAAAGGTAATTTCAGCGATTTTTGTCAGTCATTGCTATCAGGTTTTGCCTTACTTGGATGCGGTGAGCCGGGGGCGGGAAAAACCGTTTTCTCCGACGCGCTTTATGAAGCCTGCAATCTTGATTATTACACGGTATCAGGGCGCGATGAACTGAAGCAGGAAGAACTGCTCTGTGCCTGGGATAAAGATGAGCAGGAATCATTTATGCGGGACGTTCGCCTCTCCGTAGAATCGCTGACCGAAGTCGAACGCACCGATGTTTTAGAGTCTGCCCGACAACAAAGATGGACAAAACGGTTTTTGATTTTGGGGGAAGTCGCCGCCGCTTACTCGAAAGCGCAGGAAAGTGGATTTCCGACGCTTTTAAGGCTCGATGAAGCCGATAAGTTCGGCGCAAGCGTCGAAGATGCGCTTCTTTCGCCGCTCGCCACCGGGAAAATTTATGTGGAAAGGCTGGCGGAAGGGTTTGTCGGATGCACCAATCCCGACTTTTTGCCGATTGTTATTTCCACCTCGAATGATTCACGGCACGAATTATCTTTGCCGTTCAGGGATCGCCATTTACATACTTATTTTGCGACTCCCAATTTGACGAAAGAACTTGAAATCTTAAGAGCGCGGTGTCCCGAAATAAGGGCGGCAAATTTATCAAACGCGTTGAAACTACTTGACGCGATCCGGAGCGTGGCGGGAATTTCGCATTTTCCGTCTATTCGCACCGGAATTCAGCTTGCCCGTGCTTTTGAACGCGATGATGTGACAGAAATCAACGAAACCAATGTTCCGATCTATTTTACTTATTTCGCCAAAAACCGTCGTGATGCGGAATATTTGAAAAAACAACTCCCGTATCTACTTTCTTGTGTCCAAACTTTTCACCCGCAGATTGACGCTTTGCTGGTTGAAGGTGATGAGAAATGGGCGAAGTATTGGGGAAAACAAGGGATGTTGGATGGTTTTTTGGGCGAAACAAATTTAAGCGATGCACCAATTGATTTGGATTTCCTTGACAAATCAAGCGGTTTTTATCAAAACAGTTTTCCCTTTAATTCAGTAATTTAAGGGCAATAGTTTGTTTTCTTTGGACGGAGGAATAAAAGATGTTTTCAATCAAATCTTTCTTGAAACTTTCAGCGAAAAACCAAAACTTATCGAACGTCATCAATAAAAAATCGAAATTCTTTGGTTCACCGCTGTGCAATGTTTTGCTGATGGTGGCATTAATACTAGGGGTTTCCGGTGTCTTTCGTTTTTTAGAATGGCGAAGAATTAATGCTCAAACGCAAATTCAGATCAATGATTCCGAAAATCCAGGAGCGGATGAAAAAACAAAAACGGAAAAAAATCGGCAATCGGCAAATATTTTTGGCGGCGAAGTAATTGATACCAGCCGTCGCCTGCGTGAAACGGGAGCTTTGGGCTTTGCGGTTTGTTTAAGCATCCTGGACGAAGCAAAACGCCAAAAAAAGATTCCAGGTTCGATTAACGCACTTCTCAACGCTGTCACTTCGCGTGGCTTGATGCCGCCGGGACTTGAAATTGAAAACGGTGAAATCATTTCCGCCTCCGGCAAAATTTATCTTCGTTACCAGCCTCAGCCTTTACAGATTGAATTCGTCTCAATTCCCAGGGAGGCGCGATTCGGTCCGGCTTTGATCCTCCGGTTTCCTTTAACCACTGCGGACGGAAAAAATATCGCCTATTTTCAATCTGCATCGGCAAGTAGTATCAATCTTCCCAAAGCCTTCGCTCCGGCGGCGGAAATAATCAAAAGCGGTTGGACGATTGAAGCGTGGCGCGGCATCCGGGTAGGTGGTGAACATCAGGATTTTGCCCGAATGCTCGCCGAGGAACAAGAAAAGTTAAAAGCAAATGCACATGACAATAGCGATTATTCAGCCCGCTAAAAGAATTTATTGTCATTAAACCTGGAATCACCAAAATTATATGTTAAGCCGTAAATGGATTGAAAATCTGGACGCGAGCGGGCGTATCTACCGCAAAGCCAATGAGCAGTATCTGCCTGCCTATCAAGCATTTTGGTTACTGACGCGGGATGTCAGCACGGGTCTTTTGTTGTTTGTTTTCGGTTGTTTGAATGCTCTGCTTATTTTGCTTTCAGGGTTTCTTTTGGGCATTTCGGGACTGCTTTGGCTTGCCGCGATTGCCTTTGCCGGACTTGCCATCGGTGCGTCGCTATTTGACGCTTATTCGCTTGTTTTTCCTTACTACCAATTTTGGTCACGAACCTCCCACGGATCGGCACGATGGGCGGATTTAAACGATTTACGCTCACATGACCTTTTGCGAAAAATCGGCGAACCCATCCCCAAAGGAGCCTTGAGAATCGGGCGTGTTTTTGCCGAATACGATTTGATTTTGCCGAAAGATCTATGGCTGCTGCATATGGTGTTCTTCGGTCCGACGGGAGCTGGTAAGACCAAGACGTTTTTTATGAGTATGCTCCGTTTTCTGGCGCGGGATGGTTCGTGCATTACCTTTGATCCGAAAGGTGAGCTTTACGAGCAGACGGCGATGGATTACCGGACTTTTTATCGGCTTGATTTGATAAATCCTTCCATGAGTGACCGTTGGAATTTCATGCCGCAATGCTTGGGGAACGCCTTTTTTGCCAATTCCATTGCCGGAATGATGCTCTCGCTTGAAGCCAGGGCAAAAACCAATCAAGACCCGTTCTGGGGCAATGCCGAACAAGTCTTATTAACGGCAGTTCTGCTGCATCTGGCGGAGTGCTATCCGTCGGCAACTCCTGCATTTGCCTACGATTTTGTGGCTGAATTCGATTCGTTGAAAGAGAGCGAACGGATTGCCGAATTGAAGGATTCACCGAGTCCTCTGGCAAGGCAAGCAATGCAAGTAGTGACAAATAGCGCACCGGAAAATACTTTGGGTTCGGTTCTCCTGGGTTTGGGAAGTAAATTGCGCCCGTTTACCTTGGACGAAGCCAGACAAATTACAGCTCTGCCTTCGCATCAAGAATGTCTCGAAGGGGTTAAGTTAATAGATTTTGCTGATTTAAGAAAACCCGGAACTGCTATTTTTATTGTCGTCCCGGAAGGCGCAACCGAAGTATATAAAGAATTTTTGGCAACATTTTTCGGACAGGCGATTTTTGAATTGCGCCTTGATAATACCCGCGAACCGGAACATCCCTGTTTAGTTTTGATTGATGAAGCCCGCGAATTGGATGTGGCAGAGGTCCGCCGCATCGCCGGCATCGGACGTGGGCGGGGAATTGGAATGGCTTTGAGCTATCAAGACTACCCGCAGGTCTTGGATCAATACGGCGACAAGGGCGCGAAGGCTATTTTAGAAACCTGTCTGACCAAACTGTTTCTACCCGGTTGCAACGGCGAGACGGCTACATATGCTTCCGATTTATTGGGAAAAACAACGATTCACACCGAAACTTCGGTTGATTACAAGGGAACAGACCGCGACAACACCCGCTATTCGGAAGCCGGACGCGCCTTAATGCTCCCCGATGAGATCCGTCAGATGCCGAAATTTAGGCAACTGCTCGTTGTGACAGACACCGCACCGCCGGTTAAAGCGGCTTTCCCGCCGGTGTATTTACGCCGTGATATTCAAAAACCTGTGGTTTATCGAAAGCCGGATGTTTTACGGTTTTCCGATGTGCAGGTTTTCGGAGGCAGGTTCGCGCAGTCTTCCGTTTCCGGCATCCGAACTGATTCGTTCAAGAAGTCAAAAAAGTCGGTAAATGGTCAGGGCGCAAAAAATGGTGCTGGAGTGAATGTCTCCGCAAATCACGTCAGCTCTCCAGCTACTGTCAATTCTGTTTCGGCTGATCAGGAAACCTTTTTGGAGTCATTTGCCAAGACTGATGCTGTGCTTGAAGAAATTGGTCGGCAAATGCTGGATGCTGACTCCCAAAATACCAATCAAGAAAATCTTTTAGCTTTGGCGGATGACACTTCTGCTGACAAATCGGCGGAAGATTTTATGAACCAAAAATTGAAGACAGTTTTGAAAGCTGAAGAGCCGAAAGTGAACATTGGGCAAGCTGAAGATGTTCAGGATCGTTTTGATTCTGAGGTTGTTTTGCAGGCAAAATCGGCGATTAGTTCAGACGAGAGTGCCGAGTTAAAGCGCGAGGTTACTTTATCCCGAAAGTTTGCTTTGACTGCCAAAACAAAAGCAGTCGAAGAAGCAAAAATAGATCAAAAAAGCAAAATGCACGATGAATTTAATACACCGCTTGCTTTGAGGGTTCTTTAATCCGATGAAAAATACTTCGATGAAACTAACTTTTATTATTACGCCTCTGATGGTGGTGCTGGTTCTCGGTTCATATTTTTACTCGCTTTGGATAGCAGAAGTAAAACGCCGTGAGGCACTTCCGCAAGATAATTCAGCGGCACTGACGAGGGATTTATTGAAATATCACGAAAAAGTTGGAGCTTTTCCTGAAGATTTACGGGCTTTGGTCGGAAAAGTCTGGGATTCAAAACGGGAGCGTGAGTTTGATCCGTCGGGCAGAGTCTTTCGACATAATAATGTTTTTTATCTTTACTCACGGCAAAACGCTCATTTGTTTACGCTTTGGGCTGTGCCGTCGGGCGAAAAACGTGAAGAAGGAATTTCGTGGTTTGTGACTGCTTCGCCCGAAATGGTTCGTCGGTGGAAGGGTCCGGCGATTATGGATAATCAAGTTGATAAACTAATTGCTCAACCTTCAATTCAATCGTTGGCTTTGCTTGGTTTAACTGAGCAGCCGGCTACTAATTTAAAAGATGGAAATTCTCAGTCGGTTTCTGTTCGTAAAAATCCGGCAAATGCCAACACTCGTTAAATCGTTTTGATGCTTATTGTCTTTATTCGATGCTTCGGAGTTTTTAATTAAGGTTGTTTCTAAAAATATGGTAAAAGTTATGTTAGAATACGGCGCAGATAAGTCAGGTCTATTATCTGGAGGGAATCATAATCCTGTGGCAAAAAAATCATATAAAGAATATTCCGAATCTTTTCCCGACCAACTAAGCCTTTTTGAGTTGCTTGAAGAGCCATTGAATGATTCGCCGAGTGCTAACCTCAGTAAGCCGAAGAAATATAGCCAGAGTGTCGAAAAGTATGATTTTTTGCCGAAAGTTTATTACGGCAAAGGTAAA
>DAORIL010000031.1:0-20442 GCA_035438525.1 Pyrinomonadaceae bacterium | reverse complement strand
TCTTCAATAAATCGATTTCGTTATCAAGCAATAAATCTAATTGTTTTTCGACTTCAACACATTTCATAATTCTTTTCCTCTTGGCACTGTAAATACGGTCTTAATTCTTTGGCTAAAGTCCGTCTGGCGCGATAAAGCCGAGCTTTTAGCGAATCAATCGGCACGCCTGTGATTTGTGAGATCTCTTGATAAGACAGGTCTTCTATCTCTCGCAGAATAAAAATCTCGCGCTGAAAAGGCGGTAACTTTGTAATTTCTTTATCAACGATTTTAACTAGTTCTTCATCAAGCAAAAACGTTAATGGATTGCCAATAATTTCATCTTTCAACTCAGTAAAATCTTCTATATCCTCTTGAAATATTTCGGGTTGTGATTTTGCTTTTCTGAGTTGATGGAATATTCGATTCCGAGCCACTCCGCATAAAAACGGCAACAATTCGCCACGAACTTCATCATATTTTTCAGGATGTTCAATAAAAAATATAAAAACTTCCTGCATTACATCTTCTGCCATTTCACTATCAATCAGCATTCGATAGGCGAAACCATAAATTGTTCCCCGAAGCGCGAAATATATTTCTCCGAAGGCATTTGCATCTCCTTTCGCGGCTTTTTTTATTAAGGTTTTATCTAGTTCAACTCTCAAAGATTTAATCGGAAAATTTAATTTGAATTTCTACTTCTACACACTTATTTCCATCTTTTACAAAAAAGTGACGCGGATTGAATAAGAATAATTTAGATACTCATTTCGTAACAAACAATTAATCTCAACTTAAATCTTTTGTAACAAATGTCACCTAGACTCATTCATTGATTCCACAGCAATTTTTACAACTCTTTCAAAAGGAAATTTATGTTAAAAAGATATTTCTTCAGTTACCTGCTAATTGTTTTTCTATTAGTTTCACCAAATATTTTCGGTCAATCCGAATCAGGAAGCTCAGCAATTGAGGGCACTATTAAGGATGCCAATGGAGCGGTTGTTCCCGGTGCAAGTATCGTTATCAAAAATACTGAAACAGGTCTGGAAAGAAACTTAACCAGTCGAAATGACGGTAGTTTTATTGCTTCTGTTTTACCGGTCGGAAATTATTTAATTCGGGTTGAGTCGAATGGTTTCGCCCCTGCTGAGATGAAAAAACAAATTTCGATTGGTGAAGCGTCAATCATCGAAATAGTTTTGCGCCCCAAAGGTGTTAATAGTGAGATAACGGTTAATGCTGATGAAGAAAATATAGATACCACAGCAGTTGCCGCCGGTTCAACTATCTCTAAAAGAGCTGTTCAGGATTTGCCGGTGCGCGGACGAAATTTTACCGAGTTTGTTCAATTGACTCCTGCTGTCGTCCAAGAAGGTGATAGAAGCGGTTTGGTAGTTGCCGGACAGCGTTCAATTAATTCAAATGTTTCGATTGACGGAGCGGATTTTAACGATGCTCTGCAAGGAAATCAACGGGGAGGAAATGAACAGGTTTTCTTTTTTCCGCAGACTGCCATCCGGGAATTTCAAGTTGTTCGTTCAGGCGTAACCGCCGAAGTTGGCAGAACTAACGCCGGATTTGTCAATGCCGTCACCAAAAGCGGCACCAACGAGTTTCGCGGAGAAGCCTTTTATTATAATCGTAACAAGCATTTCACTTCGCCGGATGCTTTTGGACAAGACCTCGATAATGCTCAAAATCAATTTGGCGGTTCGATCGGCGGTGCCATTAAAAAAGACAAAGCTTTTTTCTTTTTAGCTTTGGAACAGAACTTTTTGCGGGTGCCATTTGTCGTTCAATTTCAAAATGTTCCGGGCGTGACTTTGCCCAGTAATTTGGCGGCATTGCAAGGTGAGCAGCACGGAACAAATAATCCGACTGCGATTTTCGGGCGCACCGATTTTATTTTGAATCCGCAAAATACACTCAATGTTCAATATACTTACACCAGATTTCGCGGCGAAAACTTCAGTTTTGAAAATCCGCGTCAGGATGTAGCGGTGGAAGGTAATTACACCCGCAGAAATTCCAGTAACGGCTTGAAAGGATCGCTTGTGACAGTTTTTACACCGCGAATCATTAACGAAATGCGGGCTCAGGTTGCTACCGACAAACGACGCGAACAACCAAACACAACTGCGGGGCAAGCGGTGGTAGCAGGTTTCGGAACACTTGGCGGGGACCGTGGTCGTCCGCGCCGATTCGAAACAACGCGGGTCCAATTTTCCGACAATCTGAGTTTTGATTTAGGTAAAAACAACTTACGGGTTGGTTTTGATGCTAATTTTAATGATGTTCTGCAGCAGCGCGAGTCCAATTCTACTCCGCGCTTTGATTTTGAGAGCCGCTCAAACTCAAGTATCAACGTGACCGGACTAGAGAATTTTATTAATGTTCGTCCGCGCCGTTTTCGTCAATCTTTTCCGGTCAGCGGTAATCTTGGTGACTTGGTTTATGAAGGACAGCAAAAGGAACTTGCCCTTTTTATTCAAGACAAAATAAAAGTTTCGAACCGTTTATCCTTGAATGCCGGATTGCGTTGGGAAGGTCAATATAATCCTCAACCGACAAAGCCGAATCCTGCCTTTCCGCAAACTGCTCTGATTCCTAATGATGTCAAACAATTCCAACCGCGTCTTGGGATGGCTTTTGATGTGATAGGAAACGGCAATACGATTATCAGGCTTTCGGCCGGTATTTTAACGGCTCGCACTCCGGCAAATCTTTTTCAACGAGTGACTACCGACAATGGTTTAAATGTGGTTGAAACAGAAATTGCCGAAACTACAGCCTGCCGAAATTCAGCGGTGGTTAATCTTGCAAACTGTAATCTGCGCGGACCAAATGCAATTGTTACTTTTGCCAATTATTTGACCGCGCTTCCAGCCAGTGCTTTTATTTTGAAACAGCGTATTTTTGGCTTTGCTCCTGATTTTAGAAACCCGCGTTCATTGCAAACTTCGGGAACGCTGGAACAAAAAATCGGCAAAGATTTAGTGCTGACGGTCGGATATATTCACAATTCAACCTGGAATTTGCAGCGCCGGATCGATAAAAATCTTCCTGTTCCAACTCTTCAAGCCAGCGGTTTTCCGATTTTTTCGTCCGTTCGCCTGAATACAACGATTGCTCAACTCGAAATCAATGAATCGTCTGCTCATTCCAGTTATGATGGTTTGACGGTTTCAGTAAATAGAAGATTTGCCAATCGTTATTTATTTGCAGCAAATTACACCTTTGCCAAAAATCGTGATGATGATTCTAATGAACGTAATTTTTCGCGTGAACCAACTCTGAATCCTTTTAATCTGAAAGCCGAAGCAGGTCCGTCAAAACAAGATGTCCGCCACAATTTGAATCTGAGCGGCTTGGTTGATTTGGGTCATGGTTTTACTGTCAGCGGCATTATCGTTACCCGCAGCGGTTTTCCTTATACGGGACTAATTGAAGACGGGACAGATACTAACGGCGATTTGAATGATGGAAATGAAAGAGCAGTTGTTGGCGGTGTTGTTTCCCAAAGATTTGCTTTTCGTCAGCCGTATTTCTTCAATCTTGACGTTAGATTATTGAAAGGATTCAAGTTTGGTGAAACGAAAAGACTTGATCTTTCAGCAGAAGTTTATAATCTTACCCGCAACACTAATAAGGGATTTGGAGTAGATGCAATATCTAATTTCTGCACTGGCAGTTCAGCACTGGCAGATACGGCTAATCCTTTAGCGATTTCGTGTCCGACCGGATTTTTCCCGAATATCAGAGCGCAGGAGCCGACTTCTGCACCCTCGACTGCACGTTTTGGCGGACCGCGACAGCTACAGCTCGGAGTGAGATTCATCTTTTAGTTGAGGTGAGTCACATCCAAAACTCTAAAAGTCTGACTTGGTCATAATTAATCAAGTCAGACTTTTTTTGATAGGAAGAAAAAACAAATACTATTCGCCAAAACGCCGCTGAGCTTCAAAAATATGAGCTAAATTTTTTTGCTGTTCTGCAATTCGGTTTTCATTTTCATCAATAATCGTCGGAAATTTATTCATAGGTTTTGGCAGACCGGCGGAGACAAGATAGAATTTCTCATTTTCGTTCCCACAATGGCTGCATTTAATTCTGTGCTGTCCATTTGTGAGAATGTTTTGTTTACTTTTTTTCATTTTATTACCTCTCTTTATCAAAATTACAAAACTACGATAACCTGCTCCTGAGGAAAAAGAATTACAAAATTGTGAACAATTCCTTAAATTTTCTAAGGCTGAAAAAAATCGTATTGGGCGACCAAAGAATATGCGTAAGTGGTGCAAAATTATTTGAGTTTGTTGATGCATTTTTTCTAATCCATTTTTTTCTACCTAAATGGGTGATGCCAAAAAACATCTTTTCAGATTAAACTCAGGATAACATCTAGGATAAAAGGTGAAATTATTATGAAAAATTTATTTTTGATATTATTACTCGGCATTTTTTTGATAGGAAACTATTCGGTAGTGTCAGCCCAAACAGGTGGAACTATTCAAGTTAAAGTCTTTTTCCCAACGGAAAATTATGAAGCAGACGATAAATTGATTGAGGTTGAGCGCACGGTCAAAAAAACAACTCGTGTAGCTGATGTTGCCTTGCGCGAACTATTAAAAGGCGTCACGGAAGAAGAAAAAAAACGCGGATTGATTTCGGCTTATGCGGTTTCGGATATTGTCACGGGACGCGGAGAATGTCAGGACGATAAAATGAAACCGCTCGGTGCATATTTGATTGGAATTACTATCAAAAAAGGAGTAGCCACAGTTAATTTTCGTCCCGAAGCAGAATGTTATTTGCAGTCGGCAATTTCGCAGATGAATCGTGTTATGAATCCGATCGAAAAGACTCTGCTGCAGTTCAAAACAATTAAAAAAGTTCAATACGCGCTCAACGGCAAAGTGATTACCGAATGGGACGCTTAGGAAATAAAAATTAAAAAAGAAAAGTGGAAAATGAAACTGATTTTCCGCTTTTCTTTTTTAAATATTGTCTATTTGCTAAATGAAAGCTAAAATTCGGAAATAATTTTCTACCAAAATTTATGAATGTCAGAACTATAGTTTTCATTTTACTTCTAACCTTAACCGCGTTTTCACAGGGCAAAGTTCGGATAGTCGTCAGCGTAGATTGGGAAGGCGATGATTTACAGCCTAATAATTTGCAGGCTATGCGGGAATTTCGGCGCGATTTCCCCGAAATTCCATTGCAGCATTTCCTCAATGCCGCCTATTACACCAAACAACAGGCAGTTGCGGCCGAAGTGACAAAATCAATCAAATCGGTTCTGCTTCCAAAAGACGAACAAGGTTTGCACATTCATGCCTGGCGGAGATTGGTTGAATCTTCCGGTGTCACTTTTCGCAGTAGCCCATCTTTTGTTTTAGAGGGATATACTATTGCCGATTGTAAAATTGATTGTGGTCAGGAAATTGCTCTGACAGGATACGCCAACGCCGAACTGCGAAAAATTATTGCGCACAGTATCGAAATATTGCAAAAAGAAGGGTTTAATCGTCCAAAAAGTTTTCGGGCGGGCGGATGGATGGCGGATGATAATGTATTGAGCGCATTGGCGGCTGAAGGATTTACACTTGATTCCTCAGCCACGGATGCCGAATTTTTGAAAGCGTCATGGAGCAAATATAATCTGTATGGAATGGTGCTAAAACTTTGGAGTGAAATTAAGCCGACCAGTCAACCTTACATTTATCAAACCTCATCGGGGCTGAAAATCCTTGAATTACCAAATAATTCCTGTCTATCCGATTATGTGACGGGTGAAGATATGCTCAAAGTCTTTCAAAGTAATGCCCAAAATTTGAAAAAGAATCGAAAAAAAGATGTTTATCTTTCAATTGGATTTCATCAGGAAACTGCCGCCGAATATCTTCCTCATTTGCGCGAGGCAATAAAATTGATTCGCAATTATTCCAAACAAAATAGGATTCCGATTGAATTTTTAGTTCCGCCTCTCAAAATTTGATTTTTGAGAGTTTTTTCTTTGAGCGAATTAGAACAATTTATTCATTTATCGTATAGTAATTTTGCTGCATATTCCCCGAATTAAAATCTAATTAACAGGAAAGTTATGAAAAAAATACTTGTCGGATTTTTTTATTTAATCGTAGTTTGCGTCGGCAACGCTTTCGCCCAGGATACTGCTAAATGGGATGTCTTGAATCCGCCGTATCCGCTTCAAACAGTTACAATTGATACTAACGAAACAACCTGGTCGAGCTTGGATGTCACGCCGGACGGTAAAAAAATTGTCTTTGATATGCTTGGCGATCTTTACGTTGTTGATATCGAGGGCGGAGAAGCCAAAGCTCTGACGCAGGATTTATCGTGGGATATTCAGCCTGCCATTAGTCCTGATGGAACAAAAATCGCCTTTATTTCCGACCGCGATGGAATTTCCAATATCTGGACGATGAATATTGACGGCACGAATCTGAAACAGATTTCTAAAGAAAAACAGAATATCATCCACAGTCCAAAATGGAGTCCTGATGGGGAATATATCGTTGCAACCAAAGGAATTATGTCAAGCCGCAGTATTCCGGCTGGCGAAATCTGGATGTATCACCGTTCGGGCGGCGGCGGTTTGGTTATTAAAAGACGTGTCAACGGCAGACGCGACCAAAAGAATATTGCTGATCCCGTTTTTTCGCCTGACGGAAAATATCTTTATTGGACTCAGGACACAACGCCCGGTTCTACTTTCAGCTACAACCGCGATCCGCTCAAATCAATTTTTGCGATCGTTCGTTACGATTTAGCCAAAGGTCGGGAAGAAGGTTTGATTGACGGAGTTGGCGGCGCGATTGTGGCTACGCCTTCGCCTGATGGAAAAACTATTGCTTTTTTACGCCGAATTCAAAATAAAACCGCATTATTTTTGAAAGATTTGGAAACGGGTGATGAAACGCCGATCTATACCGAAATGGAACGCGATATGCAGGAAGGTTTCGGCTCAGAAGGTTACTACGCCTACTTTGATTGGACTCCCGATGGGAAAAATATTGTCTTTTGGACGGGCGGAAAATTCCATAAATTATCTTTAGCCGATAAGTCGGTCAAAACAATTCCCGTTCACGTCAAAGCCCAATTAAAAATTGCCGATTCCGTCAGATTTCCGGTCAATGTTGCGCCGGATGATTTTAATGTTAAGCAAACCCGTTGGGCGCAAAAATCGCCGGACGGAAAATCAATTCTTTTTCAATCGCTCGGCAAGCTCTACAAACGCGATCTTGCCAGCGGAAATACGACCAGAATTACTCAGCAAAACGACCACGACGAATATTATCCGCGTTATTCAAACGATGGAAAATCAATCGTTTACACGACCTGGAACGATCAAACTTTAGGCACGGTCAAAATTGTTTCGGCTGACGGCGGCGAAGGCAAAACCATCACGAAAAAGCCCGGGCATTATATTGAACCGAACTTTTCAACGGACGGAAAATTGGTTGTTTACCGCAAATTTACGGGCGGATATTTGATTGATTCAAAATATTCAAACGAACCCGGAATTTATGTCGCAAATTTAGCAACGGGGGAACATAAACGGGTTTCTCAAAGCGGTTCTGATCCGCAGTTTGCCGGAGATAATTCGCGTGTTTATTTCACGACCGGAGTCCCCGGAACAGATTATCCCGAATCGCAATTGGTCAGCGTCAATCTCAACGGCGAAGACCGTCAGGAACATCTTTACGGCGCAGACCAAGTGACCGAATTTCGTCTTTCGCCTGATAAAAAATGGGTGGCATTTACCTATCAATTCAATGCTTATGTGATGCCCTACACCGACACGGGAAAACGCGAAACTATCGGACCAATGGCAACAACTTTGCCCGTCAAAAAGATTTCGAGCCGTGCCGGAGAATTTTTGAGTTGGAGTGCCGACAGCAAATCAGTCAGTTGGTATAACGGACCGATTTTTTATGAGCGAAATTTGAAAGAGGCGTTCGATTTTGTCGAAGGCGCACCGCAGCAATTACCAAAACCCGTTAGCGAAGGAATCAATCTTTCATTTTCAAGCAAAGCAGATAAACCGAGCGGCTACAAGGCTTTAGTTGGCGGAACAGTCGTTACGATGCGCGATGCCAAAAATCTACAGGAAGTAATCCAAAACGGTGTGGTCATCATTAAAGACAATCGAATTGTCGAGGTTGGACAATTCGGAAAAGTTACGATTCCGGCGGGTGCAACCGTCATTGATTGCAAAGGCAAAACCATTATTCCCGGTTTGATTGACGCACACGCGCACGGTTCGCAAGGCAGTAATCAGATCATTCCGCGCCAAAATTGGTTTATGTATTCCCAATTATCTTTTGGCGTGACGACGATTCACGATCCTTCAAACGATACGTCTGAAATCTTTTCCGCTTCGGAAATGCAGCGTGCCGGATTGATCGTTACGCCACGAATTTTTTCGACCGGAACAATTCTTTACGGCGGAGAATTGCCAAGTGCAAAAGCGATCATCAACAATTATGATGATGCGGAATTTCATCTGCAAAGGATGAAAGACAACGGCGCAATTTCTGTCAAAAGCTACAATCAGCCAGCCCGCGCTCAACGTCAGCAAATCATTGCAGCAGCGAAAAAACTCGGAATGATGGTTGTTCCCGAAGGCGGCGGCAAGTTTCATCAGAATATTACGATGGTCATTGACGGACACACCGGACTTGAACATTCGATTCCGATTGCTCGCGGTTACAGCGATCTGACTCAGCTTTGGGCAGCAACAAAGGTCGGTTATACGCCAACTTTTATCGTTTCCTACGGCGGACTGATGGGCGAAGAATATTGGTATGACCGCACGGAAGTCTGGAAAAATCCGCGACTTCTGCGCTACGTTCCGCACGAAATTCTCGACAGCCGTGCGATCCGCAGACCTACTGCGCCAGACGATCAATACAATCATTTTGACGTCGCCAAATACGCTAAAACCTTGATGGAAAAAGGCGTTGGCATCCACATCGGCGCACATGGACAACGCGAAGGTTTGGCATCTCAATGGGAACTTTGGAGTATGCAGCAAGGCGGATTTACTCCGTGGCAAGCACTCCGCAGCGGGACAATTCAAGGTGCGGAATATCTCGGACTGGACAAAGACATCGGTAGTATCGAGGTCGGCAAACTCGCCGATATGGTCGTGATTGACGGCGATGTGCTGAAAGATTTACGCCGCAGCGAATATGTTCTTTATACGGTTCTCAACGGTAGGGTTTACGAAGCCGCTACGATGAACGAATTCGGAAGCAAAACTAAACGTCAACCATTCTATTTTGAAGGCGATAACAAATTTGTAATGCCTGCTGAAACCAGAAAGGAACTTGAGGAAAAAGCAGAGAATAATCATTGGGTTCATTAGTTTTTTTTCACCGCGGAGACGCGGAGACGCAGAGTTTTTAAAGTAATTATCTGAGTAAAAAAGGCTTTTTTTAGAGTTTCAAAATCACTCAAAATATCTTTTTTCTCTGCGTCTCCGCGTCTCTGCGGTTTATTTTGTGTTACTTCGGTAATCCTCCGTAGAATCTCCAATTTGTTTTGAAATCCTTCGACAATTTTTGATTGGTCAAAATCGCCCGAACCATTTCAACCGGAATCCGACCTTCTTTCAAAATCGCATCGTGAAATTGTTTGTTGGTCATTTTTTTACTATCAACCAAATCGTGATGGAGATTATAAAATTGCAGACCACCCATCATATAAGCCATTTGGTAAAGAGGACCGTAATCTCCGGCAAATGAACGGCGAACTTCCGCCAGAGCGTTATCGCGTTCGTGTCCGACTCTCTCAACTAAGAAATCAACACATTCCTGCGGAGTCATTTTTTCGAGGTGGAAATTCAATGAGAAAATAATTCTCGCGCAACGGTGCATTCGCC
Organism: Pyrinomonadaceae bacterium; assembly: GCA_035438525.1. GTDB lineage: Bacteria > Acidobacteriota > Blastocatellia > Pyrinomonadales > Pyrinomonadaceae > JAIBCC01. The sequence goes on along the minus strand of DAORIL010000031.1, from coordinate 10,544 downwards.
AAAAAAGTGCGCCGATCTTGTCTTCGGGCGATTTGTTAAACCCTAAATCCCACAACAGAAATTCCCAGTAGAGCGACCAGCCTTCCGTCCAAAAAGGCGTGTTGAACGGCTCACGATATGGACGATAACGGCTGGTCATATAACCTTGCAAATGATGTCCGGGAATCAGTTCGTGATGAACCGTAGCGTGAGAAAAATGCGGGTTATTACCGCGCATTGACATCATTTTTTGCTCGTGCGACATTCCGTTGGTCGGATACGAAACGAGGATCGTTTCACCACCGAGGAAGAATGGTGCAACAAGTTGACGTTCGGGAGTCATCATCTCCATTCGCCAACCGTCACGCGCTAATTTCGGCACGGTCACAAGGTCATTTTTCTCGACAAAATCAATTGCTTCATAAGCGAGTTTTTTAATCAATTCGGGTTGTTTGCCCGGTTCGACATATTTTTGTTTGACTGCTTCGAGAGCTTTTTTCCAATCGTCGCCGTAACCCAATTCGCGCGAAGCCTTTTTCATTTCCGCCTCGCACCACGCAAATTCTTTATTGGCAATTTCGACCAATTCTTCGGGCGTGTAAGGAATCATTTCAAAATCTAATTCTTTAATTAATTCCTCTCGTCCGATCGGATCACCGATAATTGTCACGCGGTCGTCTGCGCGAATTCCGACTAACTTTTCCGAAACGTAGTTTTGATAGCTTTGGAGAGCCGCATCAACCGTTTTGTAAGGCTCGGTGTTCCACCAGGTGAAAACGGGATCGTAACCCGTATAAAATGTGTTCCAACGCTGCAAAGTCTGGCGCAAAGAAGCAATTGTGCGGACTGCACGATTGGCAACAGTGCGTTTCGGCTTAGCGATTTTACCCGATTCGATGTCCTTTTGCGTCTGTTGAATTGTCTTTACCAAATCATTCAAAAGTGCCGCCGTTTTTGCCGAATCAATCGTTTCTAATTTGCGGCGTGAATCTTCCAAATCACTGATAGTTTTAGCAAAAGGAATAATCGACGACATTTCCGCTAATTGCTTTTGTGTCCGCTCAAGTTCGGTCTGTTCGTGACGCAAATAATTTTGGAAAAGCAAATAATCAATCTGTTCATCGTGGTTGAGTTTGGCAAAATCCTGCCGTTCCAAAAGGGCTTGGTAATCGCCATAAAGAGTGCGAAACCGCGCCGCCCGATTTGGCGAAGTCTGTGCCGAATAAAACCGATTCAAGATGCCGACATCCTCACCAAACTTTTCAATCACACCCCGCAAACGGCTCGGCGGTTCGTTATAATTGGCAAGTTCATCAACAGTTTGGGCGAATGTCGGACAGACGAAAATTAGCGTTAAAATGATTAGGGTTAGACGTTTCATAGCGATTGAATAATAGCGTAAATAGGAGTATTTTAGAACTTCAAATGAATAAATTCCTTGAAAACTCCTATGTTAATACCATTTGAAGAGCCAACTGAATTCGATTTCTTTCAGAATAAAAAGACTAATAAAATCTATATTAGCCGTAGTTTTTCTGAACTTGATTCAACAGAGTCTGCAAGATTTGCTTCTAAAGTAATTGATTCTGAAGGAACTCATAAATTCTTAAAACAAGTTGGAGAAGTTATTTTACAGATTAGTAACGGAGAGCGATATGAAATAAAAGCTCTATTTTATGAAGATTCAAGGGAAATAAAGACATTTACAATTCAAAAATTTATTAGAAATTCAGGGAAACCCTTTGACCCTGAAAAACCAAATTCATTTACCTTTAGCGGAGACGAAATAAAAGTTTTAGTTGATTTTATACACAGTATCCCTAACCTTGACCTTTTAAATCCTAACAAAATTAGAATTGATGATGAAATTTTGAGAGAATTGATTCTTTCAAAAGAGCAAGCAGCAAACATTTTTAACAATAATAGAAATACTTTTGAAGAATTATTCAAAAATGAAATTTCTATTTCTGACATAACCCAACTGGCATATAAAAGAGACCAACTGAAATACTTCAAAAAATTATTGAAGGATGAAAAGTTTTTTGAAAGCGAAAAAGCGGATGCCGAGGCAAAAGGAGATGAACAAGTTTGGCAAAACTTCTTTGAAAAAAATACTTGGATTTTAGGATATGGTCTTGATTATATCTTTAACACCCCACTTGAAGGTAAAAAATTAGAACAGGTTGTTACAGGTTATAATACTTTTGGTGCAGGCAAGAGAGTTGACGCCTTGATGAAAACAAGAGGAATTATTAATTCTCTTTGTTTTTGTGAAATTAAAACTCACAATACCCAACTCTTAAAGAAAGTGAAGAACTGCTATCGCCCTGAAGTTTGGGCAATCTCAGAGGAATTAGCAGGCGGAGTTGCTCAAATTCAGAAAACTGTTCAGAAATCAATTAAACAAATTGCAACCAAAACTCAAATTAAGGATGATGAAGGCAACTTAACTGGAGAAGAAGTATTTTTGTATAATCCAAAATCTTTTCTTGTAATTGGTTCTTTGAAGGAATTTAAAGGCAGTCTTGGAACTAATGAAGATAAATTCTCATCATTTGAAATTTTTCGACAAAATGTTTTCAATCGTGAAATTATCACCTTTGATGAGTTATATGAAAGAGCTAAATTTATCATTTGCAATGAAGATATAGTTGAAAATATTACACTTGACATTCCTTCTGACATTCCTTCTAATGAAGAAACTTTTAATGAAGATGATATTTCGTTCGATGAAGATGATATTCCGTTTTAAAACAAACACAACCGCACCCATTCCTTTCAACAGCAAAACTTGAGCAATTACGTTTAATATTCAAACACAGGCAGAAACGCGACTGTGAAGGAGCGTGTTTCAAGGTTGGATTTGGAAATGTGGATTTATTTTGTCTCAAATGACAAATCCAAAATCTAAAATCTAAAATCGAAAGACACACTTGCTCACGCGCGTGTTTCTGCCTTTTTTGATTTTCAAAATTAATCCCTCGAAATCTGCAAATTATGGTAAAACTTTAATTGTCATTTTCAACCCGATTTATCAAAGGGAATCATCATGTTCGTCAAGAAAAAGTTGCTTCTGTGGCTGTTTTTTATCTTAGCCATTAATCTGTCCGTTTTGGCGCAGGAACAACCGCAGCCTGTCGCGGGATTTATCAATCTCCGACATAGCTTCAAGTCCGAAATTATGGGCGAAGAACGGACGCTTTTAGTCCATGTTCCTGCAAATTACACGCAGTCGGACGAAAAATATCCGGTCGTTTATATGCTTGATGCGGGTGCAACGCAAATGGCGATGATGGTCGGATTGTTGGAACAGCAAGCCAACGCCGGAGAAGTTCCGCCAATGATTTTGGTCGGGATTACCAACACCAACCGCAATTTTGATTTAACGCCAACCCCGATGACTTTTCCTAAAGAACGCGGAAACGGCGAAAAATTTATGCAGTTTGTCGAAAAAGAAGTTGTTCCGATGATCGAAAAAGGCTATCGGACACAGCCTTTCCGCATTTTTGCCGGACATAGTTTCGGCGGTCTGATGGCAGTTTATTCGTTCGTTTCACGCCCCGATCTGTTCAATGCTTATATTGCTTCGAGTCCGGCTTTGCATTGGGATAATCGGATAGTTATCAGGCAAGCCGAAGACCTTTTTAAACAAAAACGGGAATGGAAAAAGACAATGTTTATGGCGATTGCCAATGAACCCGGTTTTCTGGATGATGCCAATGCTTTCCGTGATTTGCTGAAAAAATATAATCCGAAAGGCTTTGATTATGAGTTCCGCGAATACAAAGATGAAACTCACGGTTCAAGTTCGTTGATTCATTACTACACGGGTTTGCGAATGATTTTTAAGGGTTGGCTTGCCCCGGAAACGGAATCTTTTGGAGAGTTGCAAAAACATTATGAGGAATTATCTAAACGTTTCGGCTACAAAGTATTGGTTCCCGAAAACCAATTTGCACAGGCTGCGGCAAAATATGCTCAAACCAATCAATTTGACGAAGCCGTTGAAGTATTGAAAAAAGATCTCGAAAGCTACCCGAATTCGCCGGGTGCTTATAACTCTCTCGGGATAATTTATGAAAGAATTGGCAATAAAAAATTAGCCCGAGAGAGTTACGAAAAAGCCTACAAATTAGCCGAGGCGCAAAAAAATGAACAACTGGCTAAAGATGCGAAGGCAAATTTTGACCGGATTTTAGGAAAATGAGTTGGTCTTGGCTTAAAATTCTACAATTTAGTTGAATAAAGAATCTTTTTGTCTTCCAAATTTTTTCTCTGCCAAAGTTCGTGCTAATATTCATTTTCATAGAAGAATTCCAAAAAAATAAATCAAATAAATCCTCAACGCGACTCTATGCGCGTGTTTCTCATCACTCTGTAATTGATTTTGAAATAAATAATTTTTACGCATTGATATTTTTAATCTAAAACGAGAGGAAAAAACAACGCTATGTTTTTCAAAAAAATCGGTAGTTTGGCACTTTTGATAGTTGCTTTACTCGTAGTTTGTTCAGCGCAGGCTACGAAAAGACCTTTGAGAATTGATGATCTGTTTCGGATTCAGGATGTTCGCGATCCGCAGCTTTCGCCCGATGGAAACTGGGTGGCTTATGTCCTTTCGACAACGGATGCGAAGGCGGATAAATCTTCGACTGATATTTGGATGGTCAGTTTTGATGGCAAAATGACTCGTCGGGTAACTTATAGCACTGAAAGCGAAAGCAGTCCGCGTTGGTCGCCTGACGGCAAATTTCTCTCGTTCACTTCTTCGCGTCCCGGTCCGAATAAGGGAAATCAGATTTGGGTTTTGGATTTAGCCGGCGGGGAAGCTCGACAACTGACCGATTTCAAAGGCAGTTTGCAAGGCTACGAATGGTCGCCCGATTCAAAACGGATTGTGATGGTGATCGGCGATCCCGATCCTGATGCTGAAGCGAATCAAGCCGCCGGAGCAAATGCTAAACCACCGAAACCGATTGTTCTTGACCGTTATAAAATTAAACAAGATGTCCAAGGTTATCTGCAATCAGGTCGTCACGGCTATGTTTATCTTTATGAAATCGAGTCTAAAAAATTAGACCGTTTGACCAAAGGAAAAATAGATGAATCTTCGCCAACGTGGTCACCTGACGGCAGCAAAATTGCGTTTTTCAGCAATCGAAATGCTGATCCCGACAGAACGCCTGGCGCACAAGTTTTTGTCGCAGAGGCAAAAGCAGGTGCGACCGAAAAAGCCGTTACACCACAGACGAGTCGTGCCAGCGGCGGCACACTGGAATGGAGTCCTGACGGAAAAATGCTGGCATTTTTAGAAACTGATGAACTCAAATATGACGCATATTCAATGCAACATTTGACATTGGTTGCGGCTGATGGAAGTTCCGCTCCGACCAGAGTTAAAGCGACTGAAGCACTTGATCGTGGAGTTTCAAATCCACAGTTTACTCCTGGCGGAAAAGGGATTGCCTTTTTGGTGACGGATGACCGCTCGGTTTATCCCGCTGTGACCAACGGAGTGGACGAAAAAGTTGAAAAATTATTGAATCCGCCGATTGTTGTTTCAAATTGGAATCAAGCTAATAATCGAATGGTCGTGCTATCGGGCGGAGATTCAAAAGCAACCGAAATTTATGCGCTTGAAGGCGGAAAGCTCCGTCAATTGACCCATCACAACGACCCACTTTTTGCCGAACTCGAAATTCCACTAACCGAAGAAGTTGATTTCACCAGCAAAGACGGCACAAAAGTGGGGGGACTGCTTACCTATCCAGTTGGTTATGTCAAAGGAACAAAAGTTCCGCTGTTGCTGAGAATTCACGGCGGACCAAATGCCCAAGATCAACATTCATTCGCGGGAGAACGACAATTTTTCGCTGCTAATGGCTATGCAGTTTTGAACGTCAATTATCGTGGAAGTTCGGGGCGCGGAATGAAATTTTCACGGGCGATTGCCGCCGATTGGGGACATTACGAAGTTGAAGATTTACAGGCAGGGGTTGACCACGTTATTAAAATGGGCGTAGCGGATCCTGATAAATTGGGTATTGGCGGCTGGAGTTACGGCGGAATTCTGACCGATTATATGATTGCCAGCGACAATCGTTTCAAAGCTGCTACGAGCGGTGCGGGAACGGCTTTCACTGTTTCATATTACGGCACTGACCAATACATTATTCAATACGATAACGAAATCGGTCCGCCGTGGGATCCGAAAGCGTGGGAAACTTACCAAAAACTTGCCTATCCGTTTTTGCACGCTAACCGTATCAAAACGCCAACTCTTTTCCTTGGCGGAGAGAAAGATTTTAACGTCCCGATTTCAGGCAGCGAACAGATGTATCAAGCCCTTCGCAGTCTTGGAATTGAGACCCAGTTAATTGTCTATCCAAATTCATTTCACGGAATTTCGCTGCCAACCTATGTCCGCGACCGTTACGAAAGATATTTGGGGTGGTATGACAAATATGTCAAGAAAATTAAGCCTGAACCGAAACCAATGATTGCAAATTGGGACGGTAAGTGGAAAGGCACTTTGAAAAATCTGCCGGCTAAACCTGATGCTCCGCAAGTCGAAGTAACCAGAGAAATCGGAGCTTTTCCAACCACCGATAACACTTGCGGAATGTGGAAAACGACCTACTCCGAAGGCGGAGTTATCAAACAAGTCAAAGACTACAAGCTCTGTCGCGGAACAGGCGCAAACGATTTGTATATTGATGAAGGAAACGGCACTAAACTAACTGCAAATGTAATTGGTGATGCTCTTATTTTGCCATTCAAATCCGGCAATTCTTTGCTTATTTCTACCATTCGTTTGCGGGGCGAAACACTTGAAGAAGAAATTCTGACGATTGATGACAAACCTGCCACGATGGGAGTTCAGCCAATGAGTGCGAAAGGAATTCAACGCATTGAATTGAAAAGAGTAACGGAATAAGAAATTATTGCCAGCGAATAAACGCGAATTTTTGGGATTTTCATTTTGTGGAAAAAAAATTATTCGTGAAAATTTGCGTAAATTAGCGGGCAAATAAAATATAGGGAGAAAATATGTTAAAGAAAATTATTTTAGTAGGTGTGGTAGTTGGGATTTTACTTTCAAACGCAATCGCTCAACCGCGTCCGACACCTGATCCTGCAGTAATCGAAAAGCGTTTTCAGATCGAAAAAGAACTCAACGACATCGCCGTAGTTGACCGCAAAGTAATGGTGCCGATGCGCGACGGAAAGAAAATGGCGGCAGATATTTATCGCCCGAAAGATACTTCTAAGCAATATCCGATTATTTTTTCCCGCACTCCCTATAATTTTAATTTTTGGGATGTTCGGATGGGTGCGCCGCGTGATATGACGACAATTTTGGAAGCAGTCAAACGCGGCTATGCCTACGTTGTAATGAACGAACGCGGACATTTTTTCTCGGAAGGCAACTATGACATTCTTGGACCGCCAACCACTGATGGTGATGATGCAATTTCGTGGATGTCGAATCAATCGTGGTCAAATAAAAAGGTTGGCACGATTGGCTGTTCGTCCACGGCTGAATGGCAACCTGCCGTTGCCGCCCAAGGCAATTCCGCTTTTACAACGATGATTGTCCAAGGCTTCGGTGCAGGAATCGGACGCATTGGTCCATATTACGAACAAGGCAACTGGTATCGCGGCGGAGCGGTCCAAATGCTTTTTATCGCGTGGCTCTACGGTGAGCAAAATCAAGTCCGTCCGATGTTTGCGCCAAATACTTCGCAAGAAGATTTGATTCGCGCTTCGAAATCTTTTGATCTGGCTCAACAGCAACCACCCGTTGATTGGTCAAAGGCTCTTCGCCATTTGCCGGAAATGGACATTATCAAAGCAGTTGACGGTCCACACGGGATTTTTGCCGATGCAATGCCGAATTCGACCGGCGGCGCGATGATTAAACGCACGCCGAATGATCCGGCTTGGTATAAAGGCGGACTTTTTCACGACAATATGAAAATCAACATCCCCGGATTTTGGTTTATGTCGTGGTATGACGTTTCGGTGGGTCCGAATCTCGCAGCTTACAATCACGTTCGCAAAACCGCGCGTCCCGATGTTGCCGATAAACAATATGCAGTGATTGCACCAACTTTGCATTGCAGTTACACACGGGCAACTGAAAACACAGTGGTTGGCGAACGAAGCATGGGTGATGCAAGGCTTGATTATAATGCGCTAACTTACGGCTGGTTTGATTATTTCTTAAAAGGCGAGAAAAACGATATTTTGAAAATGCCGAAAGTTCGCTATTTCACGATGGGCAGTAACAAATGGCAGACCGCTGATTCGTTTCCACCTGCGGGCGCACAACCTTTGAAGTTTTATCTTTCGAGCAACGGCAAAGCTAATTCGTTAAATGGTGACGGCAAATTGGTTGCAGAACCACCCGCAACGGATATGCCGGATAGTTTTCAATATGATCCGATGAATCCGGTTCCGTCATTCGGCGGTAATGTTTGCTGCACCGGAAATGCTGTGCAGGGTGGTGCTTGGGATCAAAGCAAGATGGAGCAGCGCAACGATATTTTGGTTTACAGCACCGAACCGCTCAAGGAAGGAATCGAACTGACAGGCTCAATTGATGTTTCGCTTTATGTTTCTTCGGATGCCAAAGATACGGATTTTACTGTTAAATTGATTGATGTAGATGAAATGGGACGAGCATATAATCTGGATGAAACAATTCAACGGATGCGTTACCGAAACGGCTACGATAAGCCCCTTGTTTGGATGGAAAAAGACAAAGTTTATAAAATGAGTTTCCAGCCGATGAATACGAGTAATTATTTTGCTCCCGGTCATCGAATTCGGATCGAAATTTCGAGCAGTAATTTCCCGAGATTCGACCGAAATATGAACACGGGCGGAAATAATTATGATGAAACAAAAGGTGTCATTGCGACAAATGCGGTTCATCATTCCAAACAATATCCGGCAGAAGTTATAATTACAGTCGTTAAAAAATAATCATATTTTTGACTGACTAATTAGAGAAGATGCGAAGATTCCCAAAGTTTTTCGCATCTTTTGGCATTTTAAAGTTTCTTTTCTGATAAAATTCTCTTATCATTTTCTGGGAATTATAATGAAAACCGAAACTAAACAAACCGACTTTCCAAACCTTGACGAAATTTACAACGCCGCCGAGCGTTTGCGAAAAGTTGCTATTCACACGCCTTTACAACAGAATCTGAATCTTTCTGACCGTTACGAAGCCAATATTTTCCTCAAACGCGAAGATTTGCAAATCGTCCGTTCTTACAAAATTCGCGGTGCATATAATAAAATGGCGCAGCTTCCGTCTGATGCGATTGTGGTCTGCGCTTCGGCTGGCAATCACGCACAAGGCGTAGCGTATGCGTGTCGTGTGATGGGTATCAAAGGCACGATTTTTATGCCGACCACGACTCCGAATCAAAAAGTCAAACAGGTTAAAATGTTTGGCAAAGATCAGATCGATGTTCAGCTCGTCGGCGATACTTTTGATGATGCGTTTGCCGCTTCGATGAAATTTTGCGAAGAGCAAAATGCAACTTTTGTTCATCCGTTTGACGATTTAAAAGTAATGGAAGGACAGGGAACGGTCGGTTTGGAAATATTCAAAGATGCGGATGTCAAAATTGATTATTTGCTTTTGGCGATTGGCGGCGGCGGTTTGGCATCAGGCGTTTCAAGCGTTTTTCGCCAACTTAGTCCGCAGACCAAAATCATCGGAATTGAGTCCGCAGGCGCACCTGCAATGCAAAATTCGATCGAAAAAGGTGAGGTTGTAACGCTCGATGAAATTGATAAATTTGTGGACGGAACTTCGGTTAAACGGGTCTGAGATCTGACCTTTGCGATTTGTCGGGAAAATTTGGACAAGGTTTTATTAGTTCCCGAAGGCAAGGTTTGTTCAACGATTTTGCAGCTTTATAACGAAGAAGCAATTGTTGCAGAACCCGCCGGAGCATTGACGATTGCCGCGTTGGATCTAATCAAGAATGACATCAAAGGAAAAAATGTAGTTTGTTTGGTCAGCGGCGGAAATAATGATATTACCCGCACCGAAGAAATTAAAGAACGCTCACTTTTATATGAAGGCTTGAAGCATTATTTCATCATTCGTTTTCCGCAGCGGGCTGGTGCATTACGCGAGTTTTTGGAGGTTTTAGGACCTGATGACGACATCACGCATTTTGAATATGTTAAGAAAACCGCCCGTGAAAAAGGTCCCGCCTTGGTCGGAATCGAACTAAAAGACAAAAACGAGTTTGAGCCTTTGCTGCAACGGATGAATCAGGCAAAAATTATTTACGAATATATTAATGACCGTCAAGATTTATTTGGTTTTTTAGTTTAAATCGAACTTGTTTAATAGTTTGTTGTTACAATTCTTTAGCTTAATTCTTTATTAATTACTTTTTAGTTAGTTTTATCCAGGAAGCAAGTGCGAAGTAATCACGTTTTGGTGAATTTGGGGCTTGTGAATCTTTGGAAGCTTGTGCGTGAATAGTTCCGCTTAAAAGGTTATTTTTTTGCAGCAGAACAAATCTAAGTTG
>DAORIL010000030.1:0-20889 GCA_035438525.1 Pyrinomonadaceae bacterium | reverse complement strand
AAGTGTGTCTTCAACCTTGAGAACACGCTCCTTAACAGTCGCGTTTCTGCCTAAATTAAAAGAGAAAATAATGAAAAACAAAACTTTGAAAATATTTGCTGCAATTACCGTAACAATCATTTTAACAATGGCAGTTTTTGCCGTTCAAACTGCAACCCGAATTCGTTTTGCCAAAGGTAAATCTTCGGCAACGATGACCGGAACAGTCGGCGATTCGGGAATGAAAGATTACATCATTCGCGGAAATAAGGGGCAGGAATTATCGGCAACGGTTACTTCATCCTGCGAAAGCGTTCAAATAATCGTGATTGATAACGGCACGGGACAGGTCATCAGCGAAAACCCTTCGACCGAATACACGGAAGAATTGCCCGGAACTGATGATTACATTATCCGCGTTCAAAACAGCGATTCAGCAAGCTGTAAATTTTCGCTCAAGGTCGGAATTAAATAAGACGAAGAGGAGAAAAAGAAAGTGAAATCATTAAGAAAAACAACTTGGTTATTGGGATTAATTGCTGTGTTTGGTTTGATGACCTTCATTCATGGACAAACAAAGCAGGTTTGGCATTTAACGGTTGAATCGCGTGATGACATGGGCGAAACGGCGGAGAAATTTAAGGCAGATCTGAAGGAAGCCTTTGAAGCGAATGGCGATGAGGTAGTTGACGAGGCATCGAAAGAATCAACTGATCTTAATTTCTATCTTGGCAAAGATGATGATGACGATGACAACGACGGTGCGGTTGATGACAAAGATGTTAGCGACGGTAACGGCGATGGAATTGTCAATGAGCAGGATATGGCAGATGTCTATGACCTTGATGAGGAAATCCCCGATGTAATGAAAGGTTACCCGGATAATGAAAAGGATGAAGGGATTTACATTTATCTGGAAAAAGAAACGGGATTAGCGATGGTCTTTATCTCAAAGGTTGATTCATTAAAGGAAAACGGAGTCGCCACTTTATCAGGTAACGGATTTTTCCAAAACGCTTCTTTTCAACGCCGAAACTCATTTATGGTGGACAAATCAGTAGCGAACCAAGTGGTTAAAACTGTAGATAAGACTAACGGGACGCGTATCTACGTTGGGAATCTGTCATTTTCTACAACGGATCAGGCTCTTCGTGATACTTTATCGGGAATAAGTGGGTTTAAAAATGTGAATCGGGGTGTGGACCCGGAAACCAATCGACCAAAAAGTTTCGCTTATGTCACTATGGTTAGTTCGCTGGCGGCAAGAAATGCAATTGGCTCATTAAACGGAGTAATGCTTGACGGAAGACCTCTGATAGTTCAAGAGGCTGAGGAACATACAACTGGCGGAGAAGAGGGTAAAGGTGGAGGTGGTAGATCACGTTCGAGCTTTGGAGGACGTGGAGGACGTTGAGGGTCTTAGCCGAAATTAAGATTTTCAGTCACAAATTTTCCGAACTGCGATTCTGCAAACTGCAAATTTTCGCTCAAGGTAGGAATTGAATAAAAAATAAAAAGAAAATTGGAGATGAAGAAAATGACAAAGAGATATTTATTTTTAAGTTTAATTGGTTTAGTTGGGTTGGCGATAGTCATTTTGGCAACGAATCGAATTAGTGCAAAGTCAGACGATTTGAAAGTGTTTCTCGGCGGAGAATCGAGCAAAACATGGGAACTCGGCGAAGTCAAAACGGATGAAAAAGAGATGAAAGACGAAGACTTTGACGGCAACAAAGAGTTTGCGATGCAAAGCGAATTAGCTCAGATGGTTCCCGTCAAAATGGTCTTTAAAGCCGACGGAACTTGTGAAAACACCTACGTTTCTCATTATGTGAACGGAAAATTGACCGAAGACGATTTAACGCTTCCCTGCAAATGGTCGGTTGACGGAAAAACTGTCGAAATAATCGAAAATACTAACAATGACAACAAAATTCAGGAAAGCAACGACGAAGTTTTCTGGCTCAAGGACGTTGAAACGATTGATAAAGATTTCAACTGCGCTTTCAGTCTGCAAGGTGATTACACCGCCGGAGTAGAAAGACTGGAATATTTGCACGAAGACTAAAGATATTGCGAGGAGATAGAAGATGAAAATAATTAAATTCACATTTCTGACAGCATTATTGATAGTTTCCATAAACATACTTAATCCCATCGTTTCGGCAAAACCGAAAGTATCGTTAGCCGCCACGAAAAATAGTCGTTCTGTGGGCGTAGAGAAAACAGGTGTAGTTAAGTGGTTTAACGATCCAAAAGGCTTTGGATTTATCACGCAAGACGATGGAGGCAAAGATTTGGTTGTGGTTACAAAGGAAATTAATGTCCCCGGATTCAAAACGTTAGCAGAAGGACAAAAAGTTTATTATACATTGTATGAAGATGCAAAGGGGTTCAAAGCAACTAATGTTCGCCCAAAGTGAGCTGTTGGTAAACAAACCGTAGCTGTTCGGATATTAGCCGATCATAGGAGTCAAAAATGAAAATTATTAAATATATTTTACTAACAGTCGCAGTCATTATTTCGCTGAACATAGTTAATCCTGTAGTTTCAGCAAAACCGAAGTCATTAACCACCGTAAAAAATATTCGCTCAGCGGATGCAGGTAAAACAGGATTAGTTAATTTGAAAGAGGTTTCGCTCAATTCAAATTCAGAAAAACCGGGAGATGATCGAAAAACTGGTGTGGTCAAGTGGTTTAACGATTCTAAAGGTTATGGATTTATTACTCCAACCACGGGAGAAGACCTGTTTGTGCATTTTCGGGCAATAATGGGATCAGGTTTCAAAAGCTTAAAAGAAGGACAAAAGGTTACTTTCAAGATGGCTCCGGGGCAAAAGGGTCCTCAGGCACTTGAAGTGCAAGCATTGTAGTCCGCAGTTTTGCGGTAAGGCAAAAGGTAAAAGGCAAAAGGTAAAAAATTAAAGCCGATAAAAGAGGAGAGAATTAAAAAATGAAAAGAGCAAAATTATTGACAGCGTTAGGCTTAGTGATGACGTTGGTTGGATTATATAGTTTAGTTTTTAAGGTGCAGGCGGCGGTTGATGTCGTTACCGTTGACGGCGTGGCAATTCCATTTCCGAACGGTTGGACAGCGGGAAAAAGCGGCAACTGGACGACTTCGGAAAGTCCCGACAAATCGTCGAAATTTTACCTTTTGGCGACCAAAAATGATAATTTTGATAACGTCATTGAGACGGTTTTAGAACCGTGGCTCAACGAGTCTTTCAACGAAGTCAATGAGACCAATGAAGATAATCTGGAACGAAACGGCTTGGGACTTCGCACAATTACCTACGAAGGAAAACGTAAATCTGATCAGAAAGAAGTCACGATCACGGCTCAATTTGCTTTTGCCTTAGGAGTTGAGCCTGTTAAAACAGTTCTTTTGGTCAGCATTGCTTCAAACGATTCGCAAGCCGAAAAAATCCTCGAAGTTTTCAACAATCAAAAAGCCAATAAAGGTGGAACTCAAGCCAAAGTTGAACCGACTCCGCAGCCAAAACCCGCACAAACTCCGGCTCCTGTAGCAAATGGAAACAAAAATTGCGGAATTATGTCCGATGCGGAAATTGCCGAAATTCTCAAAGTTCATAATGCTGCCCGCGCTCAAGTTGGAACTCCGCCGCTCAAATGGAACTGCGCTCTGGCAAATTTTGCTCAAAACTGGGCGAACAAAGACCTTTGGGGACACAGCACCGGAACTCAGCGCGAAAACATCATTCCCGGCGTTTATGCAGGTGAAAATCTTTCGGCAGATGCCAATCCGGGAACTACTTTGACTCAAATGATGCAGGGCTGGCTCGAGGAAAAACCAAATTGGAACAATGGCGCGAAAACCTGCACTCCCGGAACTGTTTGTGGACATTATACCCAAATGGTCTGGCGGCAAACTACTGACATCGGTTGCGGCATCAATCGCAAATCAAGCACGATGGGCGATGAATGGAAAGGTCAGGCATCTTATTTGGTCTGCAACTATTCTCCGGGTGGAAATAACGGAAATGCCGCTTGGTAAGGGATAAAGGATGAAGGATGAGTGGTGAAAAAGGCAGAAACACGCGCGTCAGCAAGTGTGCAGAACCTAAGAACTATTTTCGAATTTATGAAAAACAGAACAACTTTAACCATTATTTTAGCTTTATTCGTTGCAATTGCGTTAGGTTGTCAGTTCCAATGCGGCTCAACGCCTAACAGCAATGCAACCAATACAAATTCGGCTAACACAACAAATACTAAACCGACAGAAAAACCTTCGGAAAAACCGAAAACCGAATCAAATTCGACAAATTCTAACAGCGAAGCTCCAAAACCCGAGCCTTCAAAATCAGACTCGGCTGATTCCGCCAAAACAAAAACGACAACCGTAAAGTTTGAAAAAGGTAAAACCTCGGCTGATTTTGAAAACAGCATCGGCAATGGCGAAACACAAATTTATGTTGTCAATGTTCAAAAAGGTCAATATCTTGGCGCAGAAACCTATTCGGATACGGACGATGATGTTGCCTTTACCGTTCGCAAAAAAGGCGGCGAGGAATTAGAGGTTCCCGAGGGCAGCGTCAAATGGGGCGGCGAAGTTCCCGAAACAGGCGACTACGAAATCGTCATTAAAGGAATTAAAAAGACGACCAAATACAAAATTACAATCAGCGCAGAATAATCTAAAGAAATGAAAAGAACAAAATTTACTTTATTGTTAGTGGCAATAATTGCCATTTTAGGAAATAGTCTGTCGGCAAAGGCTCAGGGCGATTTGAAAACGACTCTGGATCAAATCAATGCTTTACGGGCTGAACCCGACCAAGCCGATACCTTGTTGGAAAAATTTATGGCAGAAGCGTTTCCGGAAGAGAAAATGCGGGAAGATACGCTCAATGACAAATACGGTGACAAAACAAGCCGTGAATTTTTGGCAGAAGCCATCAAATTTATCTCATCACAACCCAAAATGGAACCTCTGCAATGGGATGCCGATTTGGTAAAAGTGGCGGCGAATCAAGGCAAATCAAATAACGGGATGTTCAAACCCGAAGCTAATTTTGAATCGCCGGATTCCAATCCGAAAAAAGTGATTTTGTGGGCAATGCTGCGTGGTCAGGATTGGGAATACAAATCGCTTTTTATTCCTTCGCTTCGTTATGCGGGTTTTGCCCCAAAGGGCGGAAACACACAATTAACTCTCGGTTCGCTGAAAGGTAAAGCATATTTGCTCAGTTCTTCCGAATTTGCGAGTCGTCCGTATGATCCGCGCGAAGACAGCAATCCGCCGTGGAACGATGCGCTCAGCGTTAAACAGCCGAATATTACTTCGTTTGTTAAATCTGATGGTTCGCTCGATGTCGTTTGGCGCGATATGGGCGTTCCGCCGAAAGTTTATTTAACCCGTTTTTCAGCAGGCGGCGCAAAAGTTTTCACTAAAGAAGTTCCGGGCGTAAATCCCGCCCAATATCAGCTTTTAGCAGGATTTACCGAAGACCCCGAAGGTAATATTTACGTTCTTCGGGCTACGGACGAAGGCGACCACGACAAAAAGAGTCAGCCTGATCCGCCGAAAAACAGCAAAGGCGAACCTGATCCGAATTGGGATAGACCGGATATGATGAGACTAACCAAACTTGATTCAAACGGCACCGAAATCTGGACTAAAAACTTAGCTAAAAAAGGCGGAAACGCTTTCGGATTCGTTTCCCCAATGTCCCCGAATCGGGCGGCGGAAACTGCCGGCCGCATTGCCGGACAGGATACACACGCTTCAACTTCGCGCATCGGTTTCATTGTTCACAAAGGCACGCCGATAATTTTTGCTCTTTACGGCGGCGCAACTGCCTGGGATCCGCAAATCAGCGGACGACATCAAAACGCTTATTGGCGGACACTTGATGCCAAAACGGGCGAGCCGGTGGACAAATTAAACGGTTCGGCAATGGCGCATAGTTTTGACAGTCAATTGCTCGTTTCCGACGAAGGCGTGATTACTGCCGAACGCAGCGACAGTGGTCTGTTGATGGCAAATTATCTCAACACTCGTCCGTATCCGCTGATTTTCCAATTCTTTTATGCGACGACGACTGATGGCAACGAATGTTTTACGCAACTCGGTTCATTAACCAAAGCAACTGACGGTTATTTGGTAGCGTTTGTGGGAAACAATACCGAAACTCCGATTGGCAAATCAGTTAGCGGCGCGGCATCAACCGCAGAAATGATTCGCAATCGAAATTTAGGCGTTATCCGTATCAAAAAAGGTTTTGCCCAAGAAATAGACGCACTTGCCGATAAACCCGAAGAAAAGAAAAATCTGGACGATGCTTTGAATAGTATGGTCAAATCCGATGTCCGCGATTCGATGAATTTGATCGGACGCAACTATTTGACTCAATACAGCAAAGACGACAGTTTCAGCGCATCACGCCCGAAAATGGTCAGACTTTCCGATAATAATTACATCATTATTTGGGAACGCTGGACGCACAATGTCAATAAAGAAGGCAATGGAGTCGAAGGCGGATTTGATTCAACTTGGGCGATGAAAATTGACCAGGACGGTAATGTTTTGAAAGAAGCCGTTCAATTATCCAACACAGTTCGCATCACACGCGGAGACGAACCTGTTTTGTGGAACGGCAAAGCGGCATTTTTGGCAGGCGATGTCGTCGAAAATAAAATGATGATTTACACGGTTGACGGAGATTTGAATTTCAAAGCAAATCCGATGTCGTTACAGTAAAAATCAATCCAGTTGAGTATTCAAGGCAACTTTCGCGGTTGCCTTTTTTTATTGAAAATTATTTTTGTAATATTTCGCTACTTTCACTCATTTATAAACAAAAAATAAGATTTGGAGTGAAAAAATATGAGTGATGTCAATCGAACAGATGTAACGGTAAATTTAACTGACGTAGATAGAAAAACGATCAATGAAAAAGTTGAGATATTTTTCTATAACCAAAATGTCACAAGTCTTAGTCAAAAGTTTGAGGTCAAATTTCAAGGTGAGCCTGTTGTTCTATCTGACATACCTGCTTTTCCGGTTGGTTATACCAAGATAGTGATCAATCCCACCAATTATCGCTCCAAGGTTTTTTTCAAAATTATCAGCAAGGATGATTCAAATATTAATGAAGTGTTTTTCGTTGCGCCCGAAAAAGCCAAACCAAAATTAATAGAATTTGCAGATATTGCCAACAAATCATATGGCGATAAATTACAGCGACTCCTTAAAGATTCGGAAATTGACGGAACAGTTTGGAATAAGTTGGATAAACGCAATCGCGCTACGATTTTGAATTTGAGTGCTAAAATTAAAAATCTGGAAGACCGACACAACCTCACCATTTTTAATGGAATTGAGAAAATTGAAAAGGAACAACTTATACCCAAAAAACGTGCCCGCATTTTTGCCAGAGTGAAAGGATCATTGGTAAATGAAATTAACAATGCTTTTCAGGTGTTTGAATCAGCTCCCGGACTTGCTCACAATTTTTTTGGAACCTGGAAGGGATTTCCAAATAATAGTTATAAATCCAGAACTTATCAGATGGGAAATATTCAGTTCACCTTTGCCACCAATAACGATAATCTATTTTTGGCTGATATTGATCTTGATGACCATACGGGAATTGGGCATGTAATTGATGTCATCAAACATACCTTATCCAGAAATGACACTGATCCATTTGATATTCATCAGATTTTGAAACATTTCCAAGGTATTGATCCCGAATATTTACTTCTCTAGGGTTTTCCTTTTGGCGAAGATGTTCTGCCTGTTCTGGTAATAGCTTTGTTGCCGCTTTGAGTAACAACTTTTATTTGGCGAAAACTGCCGTCACGATTTTCATTGGTCGGGCTGTATGAAATTACATATTGAGTCCGTAAATCTTTGGAGATTTCAGAAGCAATTGTTGAAAGTTCATTTATTGAGTTTGGAAAATACACTTTTCCGCCTGTTTCTGTAGATAATCGAGTCAAAAATGATTTAGCTTTTTCTTGTGCGTTGACCCCTTTGGCATCAGGTTCGGTCGTCAAATTATTAACGAATCCGATCGCATAAATTTGAACATGAGAGGCACGGAGTAATTGAAAAAGCTCCTGTTCGGTTTTGGAACTGCTTCGGTCATCACCATCTGAAACTAAGATCAAGGCGCGGACTTTCACATCTTCGGCCTTTTGAGAGTTTTGATACTGCTCAACTTTTTGTGTGGCTTGGTAAACTGCATCAATAATTGCCGTCTGTCCGCCTTCGACAAATAGATTATCCAAAGCATTATTGAGCGAACTTTTATTTGAGGTAAATTCCTGCACTACCTCAATTTTGTTGGCACTGACAAAGCGAAAAATAGTCGAGACATCTTTGGTTTGATTGGCTCCAACAATGATTTTTCCGGCTTCGATAACTTTGGTCAGTTGTGAACGAAGCGAACGCGAATTATCAATTACTAAAGCATTAATGATCGGAACTTCGGTCGTGACTAATGAAGTGATCGGCTGCAAAACATCGTCTTCGTAGATTTGAAATTGTGATTTATCCAAATTATTGACTGCCCGATTACTTCCGTCAACTACCCGCACATTCAATCTAACCTCTTCAGTATCAATCTTTAGGACTTCATTGTCTTCGATCGGCGCATCAGTCTTTGGAGTTGGCGAAGGAACGGCTAAAGGAACAGGCGTTGGAGTAGAAATGCTTGAAATTACAGGGGTTGGAGTCGTTGCAGGTTTGTTAGCTATTCGCTCTCTTGAATCAATCGAAGAGGTTGAATTTGTCTTGCTATTTTCTTTCGGTTTTTCAAGTTCTTTTGGTTTCGGTGTTTCTTTCGGCTTTTCAAAGATAGCAATTTTTGTTCTTTCTTTCGGTTTTTCAGCTTCTTTTGGCTTTTCGGTTTCTTTTGGAGTAGAAACAGTCGAATTAGGTTGAGTTATTGTGGTTTCACTTTCTAACGGACGAAAAGTGTTTTCACTAATCCAGCCTTTTTTACCATTTGAAACAGAAACGTAAGACCAACTATCTTTTTTTTCCCGCTTTTCTAAAGTAACTTTGTCACCTTTTTGGACAGTTTCGATCTTTTCTGCAGTGGCATTGGGAATTTTGCGTAAATAAGTCATCGGAACAATTATTTCCGCCTGGCTTTGGGCAAAAATCGATAATGCAAATAAAAAAGTAAAAAGTATGGCGGTAAAAATTTTCATAAAGCACGTCCTTATCTGAAAGAAAACGAATTTAAAAAATTAGTAATTTCAGGTTTAT
This sequence comes from Pyrinomonadaceae bacterium, assembly GCA_035438525.1. GTDB lineage: Bacteria > Acidobacteriota > Blastocatellia > Pyrinomonadales > Pyrinomonadaceae > JAIBCC01. The sequence continues at coordinate 11,661 of DAORIL010000030.1, read as the reverse complement.
CTATATCTGGTTCGGGCAAAACAACAAGCAAAATATAAATTTTTCCGTCCTGGAAAAACATCCGAAATCTTTGCACCCGATCGGCGGGCTTAATATTGCTTTCACGGGGAATTTCCCGCGTATCAGGAATTCTGACATAAACTTCCCGACCTTTGATCTTTCCGTTGGTAAAGTCCTCGTCTTTAAGCAATTTCCCATTATTGGCTTTGACTACCATATCGCGTTGTTTTCGATAATGTCCGCCTTTGGAAAACACTGCTCCTAAATTTTTGTAAATAACTGCGAAAAATCCGTTGTAATCGTTATAAGCGTAGGTTCCTTCGCTGCTTTTAGGATTTCTTGCCGCTTCATCCGGCTGCATCAATCCTGGTGCCAGAATGCTCCATTTTTTATCAGTCGGACTAAAGGTTTTCCAAGTTCTGTCTTGGGCAAAAACTCCGTTCACCAAGAGTAGAATAACTCCGAGAAATAGTATTTGTTTGTATTCAATCTTACACATAGTTTCTAAAAACTCATTTTGAGCGCACTTTAGCACGCGAACGCACTACAACATCCGGTTTTCCGACTTTGACATTGATTTCGTGAGCAGCAGAATCTTTGGAACGATAACCGAGCCAGTATTGTTCTCTCAATTCTCCCGCTATTTGTTTGAAAATATTGGACAAATTCGGAGCGTCGCTCAGGTAAAATCTGCCTGCGGTGGTATCGCTTAATTGTTTTAAGAAATCAACTGCTTCGATACTGGTTTGTTTCTCGCGGTGGTCGATTTCTTCTTGCGAAATGACATCGATCTGTCCCGGAATAGTAATCGAATATCCTTTTTGTTTTTTCGGTTTAGGTTCTTTTTTCGGTTTTTTATTTTCGACCTCTTTGACCTTTCCGTCCGAACTGATCACTAAATTTTCAATGCCGGTTCCTGTTTTATAATGGATTGAATAAATTAAAACATCCGATTCTTCTAAGATTCCGAGTAACTCGGATTTAGTAACCGGACTGCCAAAATCTTTGCCGTCGGAAAGAATGATAACTACTTTGCGCCCCTCGGTGTTAACAAAAGATTTTTGGATCGTTTGCTGGATCGCATAATTCAAAACTGTGCCGTCTTGTTGTGCAGTCTGAACCTTATCAATTGCCTCTTTGAGAGTTTTGGTGCTTGAGCTAAAAGAGTTTAAGACTTTTAATTGTGAATCAAAAGTTGCAATTAAACCTTGATCTTTTGGATTTAATAACTCGACAAAATCCTTAGCCGCGTCTTTAATTTTTTCCAGCGAACTGGCAGTGCTGCCGCTTGTGTCAAGGAGCAAAACAATACTCAGAGGCTCGTCAACGGTCGCAAAAAAAGCAACATTTTGCTTTACTCCGTCTTCGTAAATAGAAAAATCGTCCTTTTTCAGTCCGGCAATGTAACGTCCTTCGCGGTCGCTGACTGTTACCGGAATACTAACCATATTCTTATCTTTTGGAATGTTGGATGGCTCAGTAGTTTGCGCTGACACTCCAAATGAAAGAGTCAACAGCGTCCCAAAAAATAAAGCAACAATGATTTTCATAAGTCTGTATAGTTTATTGAATGTTTTTCAATGTTTAAAAGTATAGTAAATTTCAGTTGGATAAGTCTATCCAAAGAATTTTTCCGCTCGGACTTAGGCTGATTCGTCAAAAAAGAAATGCAATTTTTAACAAATTTCTTTATCATATCCGTAATTCCGATTCGCGGAACTGAAAATCCCTGAAAACAACATGAGTTATCAAACCTGGCAACGTGATAAATTTGAAATCTCGACCGAAAAATCCAGATTACAAATTGATGTAATCCAAAGATTTTTATCGGAAGAGTCGTATTGGGCACAGAATCGAACATTTGAACAAACCCGAACCGCAATTGAAAACTCAGTCTGCTTTGGAGTTTATGATGCCGATAAACAAATCGGATTTGCCCGCGTAATTTCGGATTTCGCTACCTTTGCCTATATTGGGGATGTTTTTGTTTTATCCGAATATCGCGGACAGGGAATTAGTAAATGGTTGATGGAAACGATGCTTGGACATCCTGATTTACAGGGGCTTCGGCGGTGGATTTTAGCTACCAAAGATGCTCACGGACTTTATTCACAATATGGTTTTCATGGGTTGAAATTCCCTGAGCGTTGGATGGAACTACCTGCACCTAATGCTTATTAGAGTTGATGTTTTGACTTTGAGCAATGCACACTATCAAAATAGGAAATTGGACGTTCGGATTTGGAACGAAAACAGATATGGAAGGACGTAAAAGACCGTTAGCCTTAGTAATTATTGATGGATGGGGATATTCACCTCGTCGGGAAGGTAATGCGATTGCCTTGGCGCATACCCCGTATTACGATGAAATTTCTACTAAATACCCTAAAACTTTACTCGAAGCCGCTGGAGTTCGGGTCGGGCTTCCCGAAGGCACAAATGGCAGCTCAGAAGTCGGACATATGAATATCGGCGCCGGCAGAATTGTCCAAACTGAAATTTCAAAAATCAATCAATCTCTCAAAACGGGCAAATTCTTTGAAAATAAAGTTTTAGTTGCCGCATTTAAAAAAGCTAAAAAAAGCAAAGGAGCATTGCATTTAGTCGGAATGTTATCTGACGGCGATGTTCATTCGTCGCAAAATCATCTGTTTGCACTGTTACGAATGGCAAAAGATGCTGAACTCCAGGACGTTTTTGTTCATTGTATTTTAGATGGACGCGATGTCATGCCGCGCACTGCAGATATTTATGTCGAAGCTTTAGAAATTAAAATGGCAGACATCGGCTGCGGGAAAATTGCGAGTCTCTGCGGACGTTATTATGCGATGGACAAGGATTCGAATTGGGAGCGAACCGCCCGCGCCTACACAATGTTGGTTCACGCTGAAGGAGAGAGAGCCTTTGATGCCGTGACTGCCATTCGAGGTTCATTTTTGCGCGGTATCAATGACGAATTTATCCAACCGATTGTTCTAGAAGAAAAACCCGGTATTCCCATTGCTACTGTCAAAAATGGTGATACGGTGGTCTTTTTTAATCATCGGGCCGACCGAATGCGACAACTTGTTAAATCGCTTGCAGTTAATGATTCGGATGATGCTAATTTAGTGGTTAAACCCAAAATAAATACGATCTGTTTAACGGAATACGATAGAACTTTTAAATTACCGATCGCCTTTCCGCTCGAAGAAGAAGCAAATGTTTTAGCCAAAGTTTTTGCCAACGAAGGCATTTTGAACTGCCGTCTGACCGAAACCGAAAAATACGCGCACGTTACTTATTTTTTCAATGGCGGAGTCGAATCCGAGCACCCTTGCGAGCAGCGAATTTTGATTCAATCACCGAAAGTTGCCGCTTACGAAACTCAACCTGAAATGGGTTGTTTTAAGGTCACAGACAAACTTTTACGCGGACTCGAAGCAGGCGAAAATGACGTTTTTATCGTCAATTTAGCGGCGGCTGATTTGATTGCACACAGCGGAAATATCAGTAAAACAATAGAAGCTGTTCAGTTTATCGACACCTGTTTAGGCGGAATACTACAAAAGATCCGTGAGCTGAACGGAATTGCGATTATCACTTCTGACCATGGAAATTGTGAAGAAATGGTTAATTTGGATAATGGCGAAGTCAACAATTCGCATACTAAAAATCCGGTTCCATTTCATTTGATAGACGAAGAATTAAATGGTCTCAAACTCCGCACCGATGGCGCACTCGAAGACATAGCTCCAACAATTTTAGGAATCTTGGGCATCGAAAAACCTGTTGAAATGACGGGTAATGATTTAAGGAAGGTCTAAAATGATTACTTCAATTCACTACAAAAATTTTAAGGCTTTGCAAGATGCTACCCTTTCACTTGGACGTTTTACTTTGATTGTTGGGGCTAATGGAACGGGGAAAAGTAGTGCTTTGAAAGCATTAAATAAAATTGATTATATTAAAAACAAAAATCTTAACGACTTTTTGACGAAAGGTTTAGATATTGAAAATAAACAGATTCAAATAGAAATATTTTTTAAGGAATTTATTTTTAGAAGGACTATTTCAAAGAATGATATAACAAATCATCTATTGGATAAGAGTTTCAACAATTTAGGCGGAACTTCTGGAGGAGCATTTACAGATTCTTTAATTTCTACATACGGTAAAAAATATGAAGGCGAGGCAATTAAAGGCTTTCGGATATTCAGTTTTGATTCTGAAAAAATAGCTTCCCCCGTTCCAATTCAAGCGGGCACAATTTTAGAAGAATCCGGTAGAGGTTTAGCAGGAATTTTAGACCAACTTCGAGATTCTGAGCCTGAAAGATTTGAAGAATTAAATAAAGAGCTAAATCGTTGGTTTTACGAGTATGACCGCATTCTTTTTGAAGTTCCGGCAGATGGACAAAAGTCGTTTTTGCTCAGAACAACAGTTGGAAAACATAAAATTAAAGCCAGCGAACTTTCGGACGGAACACTTTTGGCATTGGCATATTTAACCATTGCTTATTTGCCAAATCCGCCAAAAATTGTGGCTTTTGAAGAACCCGAAAAAGGGATTCATCCGCGACTTTTACGCAATATTCAAGAAGCAATGTATCGTCTTGCCTATCCTGAAAATTTTGGCGAAAAGCGTGAACCGATTCAAGTTATTGCGACGACTCATTCGCCGTATTTGCTTGACCTTTTCAAAGATAATCCCGAAGAAATTGTGATTGCCAGCAAAGATGAAAAAGGTGTTCATTTTGAGCGTTTGATGGATAAACCGCACATTGAAGAAATTTTGCAAGATGCTCCTCTCGGCGAAATTTGGTATAGCGGAGTTTTAGGAGGCGTTCCCGCTCATATATGAAAATTGCCTTTTTTAGCGAATCTGTCGCAGATGAATCAGCCCTCAAAATTTTAGTTTCAGGAATTTTAGAAGAAGAAATAGAAGATACTAACCTACCTAACAACTTAATTTATCGAAGTTGCACACATCTTGACCGCGATTTGCCTGCTGTTATTAGTGCTGTTTATTACAATTCAAATGCAGAAGCTCTAGTTGTTGCTTCTGATTCGGACGACACGCCTGTTCACATCAATGAACACGAAAATAAAGAAAATGAAAAATGTCGCCTTTGTAAATTAAGAAAAACTATTGAAAAATCACTTTCAAAATTACAAGCCTTTGAAGGAAAAGATTTATTAAAAGTTGCAATAGGAGTTCCTGTTCCCGCAATCGAAGCATGGTATTTGTTTGGAATAAACCCTCAAGTTTCCTCAAACTACTGGTTTCGCTTTCAAAATGGCGAGAAAATAAGATACGACAGAAAAAAACTAAAAGAACAAGTGTATGGAACAACTCGCCCCTCACTTGAATTGGAAACCAAACGCGCAGTTGAAGAAACAATCCGAATTGTTGAAAACGAATTGCTCGAAGGTCTTGAAATAAATTTTCCGCAAGGTTTTGGCAAAATGGCAGATGAGATTCGGCTTTGGAAAAATGAGGAGTAATAATCTAAGTTGTTAGATAAAAATTTAGAATTTAGCAATATTCTTGTTCTCAATTTCGGACAGCTTGGCGATGTAATTCTGAGCTTTCCTGTCATGTCCGCCATCAGAGAAAAATTTCCCAATGCCAAAATTACATTTATGGGCGGTAAAGCGGTGGCTGAAATCGTTAAACTTTCCGGTTATTCCGATGCTCAAATCGTAGTTGACCGCGTAAAACTCCGTGATAGTGCAAAACTTTGGTCAATCCGGCAAATTTTCAAGCTGATTGGCGAAGTGAGACGCGAAAAGTTTGATTTTGTGATTGATCTTCATAGTCTTTCAGAAACAAATTTACTTGGTTTTTTGTCAGGTGCGAAAAAAAGGCTCTATTCCAATCGGGAAAATCGCTCTCTTGATTTTCTTTCAAATTTTCGTCCTCGTCCGCCGCTTGAAGATAAGTCTAAACATATTGCTGAGCGATATTTAGACATTATCAAACCGCTTGAAATTGAGAACGTCAAAAAGATTGTTCAAATCACTCCAAATCAAAACGACTTAGAATTTGTCGAAAATTTATGGCAAAAACACAAACTTGAAAAATCGGTAATCGGTTTATTTCCCGGTGCGGGGCATCTCAGCCGACGTTGGAGTTTGCAGAATTTTAGCATTCTGGCTGAATTTTTATCACAGCGTGATTCACACCAAATCGCGGTTTTTTTAGGTCCAGAAGAGCGAGATTTACGCGGAGAAATTGAGAAAATCTTTCCGGCAAAAACGGTAATTTTTGATAATTTGAATTTGGGGCAGTTTGTTGCTGCCTTATCAAAATTGTCAGGTTTTGTTTCAAATGATACAGGTCCCGTTCATCTCGCGGCGGCAGTCGGAATTCCGATTGTGATGTTACTCAAAAGAAGTGATTTTGATTCATATCATTTTTCGCCGTTGGCAACTCACTTGCGCCTTTTGGGGAAAGAGGAGATTGATGACATTAATCCCGAAGATGTTTATCAAGCGGTCAATGAATTATTAACCGAAAAAAACTCTAGTTTTTAACTCGATAAGTCACCACAATACAACCGTTTTTCAGAGGCTTTGATTCAATCAAATCAAGATTTACCTGCACTTTCATTTCAAGGAAAAGCGGAATTCCCGAACCAAGTAAAATCGGATGAATATTGAAACCAATTTCATCAATCAAACCCGCTTCAAAAAGTGTTTTGGCAAAATTTCCACCGCCCATCAGGCAAATCTCTTTGCCGTCTTGGGCTTTTAAATTTCGGACAAATTCAACTGCATCGCTAGTTACAATTTCAGCATCATTGTCCTTTTTAGCTTCCCAAGTCGTTGAAAATACATAGCTTTTGATATTCGGATAAGGATTCTTTTTGCCTTTACTCTGAGCAAGTGCGACCTCGTATGTTTTGCGCCCCATCAAAACGGTATCAACTTTTGTCCAAAATTCATTCATGATCGGCATCACTTCATCGCTCCACATCAGCCAATCTAAGCCGCCATCTTTGCGGGCGATAAAATTATCCAAACTATTCGCACAACCAAATGTTATTTTTCTCATGGTAAAATCTCCTTTTTTTGAAGAGTTTAAGAGAATTTTAGGCAGAAGTCTTGGCGTTTTTTGATGTTAATTTGGCTTGGCAGTATTTGGGAGACTTGGTAGTTGATTGACGGAATTGTTTATAAAAACGGCTTAAATCGTTATACCCGACATCGTTGGAAACATTAATGATTTGTTCCCCTTGCGATAAACGAAAAACCGCATCGGCAATCCGTAATTGATGCAAATATTTGTTTGGACTCATCCCAAAATCTAACTTAAACTGCCGCGTTAGGTGGGCGTGGGTGACTTTTAAACGAAAAGCAATTCGCGCAATCGAAGGATAAATTTGGTAGTTTTCATCAATTAGCTTTTTGGCTTTAACTGATAGGAAAGAGGCTTTTGGGTTAGTTTCAACAATTTGGTAATTATGAATCGAATTTAAAAGTTCTGTGACCGATTTAAGATTATTGAGCGGTTCAAAAGTCTCAATTTCAAAAACAATCGGAGCCGTAAATTTTGTTACTAAGGGATTTATTCCGGCAATTCCAGTGAGATGCCCTTTCGCATTTTGAAAATAAGGGCGGGTAAAAGTAAATGACGGGTAAAATATTCCGAATTTGTTTGAGTTGGGGCGAATTGTTTCTGAACCTTTTTGAAAAAACAATTCGCCGGATTTTAGTTCAACCAGTTCAAGCAGCCAACCCAAACAAGTAATGACATTGGCATTTAGTAAGCCGTTGATTTCAAAATTATCGGCAAAAAAATGCAGACCATCAGACAAATTTTGAGTTTTCTGCCGAGCTAAAACTCCTTTATTTTGAAGTTCCAGCTCGTATTCAAACTTGTCCGATTCGGTTTTTGGCATTTTTTAGTTATTTTTTCTCAATCGGCATCGGCGGTTTTTCTTCGCCTTCTTTTGGTGCTTCGCGTCCCATGCTTTGATAAATGCTAACGATTTGATCGTGCATTTGTTTAGCTTCCGCATCATTCGGATTTAATTTTAATCCTTTGCGAAAATCGCCGAGTGCAGCACTATATTGAGCCGCATCTGTCAGAGCAAAAGCACGCTTAAAATACGCGGAAGCTAACATTTCTTTAGCTTTAGCATCATCCGGCTTGGCTTTATAATCTTTTTCCGCTTTTTCGATAGTTTCGGTCATTGCCGAAACATCAACGGCTTTTTGATTGGGCGAACCGCTTGAGCTGGAATTTGATTGGCTCATCGGCGGTTTTTGATTTTCGGTTGAATGCGCTGAAACAGTCTGCTCATCTTTTTTAGGAGTTGAAGCGGTGGTAGTTGCGTTGGAATTTACCTGAGTCGGTGCAGAATTATTGCAGCCGACTGCAACTAAAGCAAATAAACTAATTATTACGATTTTTTTCATTTTATTTTTTCTCAATATAGGGTCGAGATTGAACGATATAAATTTTACCATTTAAAATTCCCCATTCAATGTCTTGTTCGGCTTTATCGCCAAAAGATTTGCGGATATTTAAAGCCACTTTTGCCAAACTTCGGGCTTGTAGATCGGTCAAAATTCGCTTGGTTTTCGGATTAGCGCAATTGTCGCGTGTCTCTTTCAAATCACCTTTTTCATCAAACCTCAAAGAATTTTTAATGTCCGAAAAAGTCATCACAATTACCGAATTTGACTTTGGATTGATCAAAACCTGTTCCGGCATTCCGCCATTTCCCGTGACAGGAGAATTATGACCGCAAACGGAACTAATATAAACAGCATTTTTATTCTTTTGATCAAAAGGGTCAACCGTAAACATTACACCACCGCGATCCATATCTACTCCGATTTGAATAAGTGTTGACATATAAACACTTTGCTGCTCAATATAATTTCTGACGCGGGCTTCATAGGCTTGAAAATTCCAGAGCGACGCCCAGGTAGTTTTGACGGCTTTAATCAGTTCCTCTTCGGTTCTGACGTTTGGAACACTTTTATAAAGTCCCGCACCCGAAAAATTGGGTAAATCTTCCGAATTTGACGAACTACGGGCAAAAACAGGTTTTCCACCAAGTTGCGTTTTCCATTTTTGGATAATCTCCTGTTTTAAACCTTCGTCAAATTTCCCTGCCATAATTTTATTTCGCAGTTCTTCGAGCTTTCCTTTGCGATAACGCGGGTTATGAACAAAATCATTATCGTCTTCCTGATTCTCGACTATTTCGTTCAAACCGTTGTCTTTCATGAACTTATCATACCAATAGTAGGGAATACTAAAACCGTCAGGAACGATAATATTTGGAATTTTGGCGTTGAGCATCTCACCTAAATTGGCGGATTTGCCTCCATAAACTAGACTGTCTTTTTTTCCAATATCGTGTAAAGCGGCAAGTTTTTTGACGTCTAAATTGGCAGGTGCATTACGCGGTTGCGGACATTTTTCAGGATGTTCTTTGCAAAAACTATCAATTTGAACCCCCTGTGTTACCCTTTTAACCTCGTATTTTACTAAATTAGCGTTAAGTTCTACCCAATAAGTATCAAACTCTTTGAAAAGTTTGTCGGCATCTTTGATATAAACATTTGGAATATTCCAGCCTTTAGCCAAAATATTAATGTGTGAAAGCGGTGTTGAAGGTTTGGCAACAATCACTCCACGCACGGGCGGCAAACTTTCGGGTAATTCTTTAAGGATCAAAATTTCGTTATCACCGATCTCAACCGTATCGTCTAATTTTTCGATAATATGGATTCTTCCAACCGCTTTTCCGGTGTTTAAGGCGAGATATTCTTGATTTTTATTGATCTCGTCCTGAGTAACTTTGGGGATATTCAAATTGGCACAAGCATCATCCTGACGAATCGAATTTGGTTTATAACTGACAGTCTGAAAAAAAGTTTTGTTAATAGTATCGTGCGCCGTTTTGATATGTTCGGCGTTGGCTAAATCGCCCTCCCACAATTCCCAAGTCCATTTGTCAACCGTTTTTTGCCAGGCGATAGTGCCGACAATAAATCTTCGTTTTTCATCAAAATAAGCGGCTTTGTAAATATCAGTTCCAAGCGGTGCGAGTCCTGTCGCATAAAGAAAATCCTTATGAAAACGAAACTTTTGCGAATTAACATAATAAATTCGGTTGTTATTTCGGCGGTCAATGACAAACATTGTATGGGGCAAAGCATACGGCGTTCCTTGATGATAAGTGCGTCCAATTTTATCAAAATCTGCCTGAGACGTAATTTTTGTCAACGAATTTTGAGACGAATCGGGCTTTTTGTCCATTGCGCCTTTTGGCTCGCGTGTGGGGGAAGGTTTGCGTGCCATTTGTCCAAACATAACTGAATTAGCTAACAAAATTAAGCTAAAAAATAAGGTCAAGGTTTTCAAAGTTTTCATAAAGTATTTACTCCAAAAATCGTTTTCGTAGAGATTTTAATGCTTCTTTGGTTTCAAGGTGAATTCCCAAATCGGTGATGATTCCATCAGTTAAATCATAAATCCAGCCGTGAACCCGCAAAACTTGTCCACGACTCCACGCATCTTGAACAATCGTTGTTTCGGCGGTGTTCAAGACCTGTTCGATGACGTTCAATTCACAAAGTTTGTTTAATTTTTCGTCATCATCGGTAATTCTTGCCAAAACGTCTTCGTAAAGATTGGCAACGTCCTGGATATGGCGGAGCCAATTATCGATTAACCCATGTCTTTTGTTTTCAAGCGCAGCTTTGACACCGCCGCAACCGTAATGTCCACAGACAATTATATGTTTGACTTGCAAAACTTCAACCGCAAATTGTAAAACTGACAGACAATTCATATCGGTATGAATTACCAAATTTGCAATATTGCGATGAACAAAAACTTCACCGGGCATCAAACCGACAATATTACTGGCAGAAACGCGGCTATCTGAACAACCGATCCAAACATATTCAGGATTTTGCTGTTTAGCTAACTCGGTAAGGAAATTAGGACGATTTTGGCGCACATTTTCTGACCATTTTTTGTTGTTTTCTAATAAGTGTCTAAGTGTTTTCACAAATTTATTTTAGCAGTTTCTCAATCTCATCACACGCGGTCTTTGTCCCATTTTCCGAATCTATGATTTGTTTGACCTCATCAGCTTTAGCTTTATAAGTCAAATCTGACAACAATTTACGCAATTTGCTTGCCACATTTTCTGCTTTGTAGTCATCGCGGTTAATGATTTCTGCTACTCCTAAACGACGACAACGAGCGGCATTATCAGGCTGATCGTGTGAATACGGCATCACAAGCATCGGCACGCCTGCCCGAAGAACTTGTGAAGTCGTTCCGATTCCGCCCTGATGAACAATAGCAGACGCACGCGGGAAAATCAGGCTGTAAGGTGCATAATCAAAGCCAACCCGGTTATTATCCAGACCTTTTGGCGGTTGATTAAAAGTCCCATAAAGCATGACAGCTCTTTTATTTAGGAGCTTTGCAGCCGTAATACTTTGTTCGTAAAAATCCCGCGCATCCATCACGGCGGCACTTCCCAAAGTAAAAACAATCGGCGGTTCCCCTGCATCCAAAAATTTATCCAAATCTTCGGACATATTTCCTAAATCTTGGTTTCCGTCATAAAAACAAAATCCAGTCTGAATGGTTGACTTTGCCCAGTCGGGTTGAGGTTTTGCTAATGCTTTAGAAAACATC
>DAORIL010000029.1:0-21007 GCA_035438525.1 Pyrinomonadaceae bacterium | reverse complement strand
AAAAACTAATTTGCAGGATAGTGGAGGCTTTGAAGTTGAAATCAATCCGGAACTTAAACCAAGAGTGGTCTGGAAAGTTCCCGACACTGAAAGCAAAACAGGGAATTCGATTAGCTTTAAACCTCTCAAAGCAGGAACTTATCCGATAAAAGTTGAACAGCTTGTGACCGTTGGAAAAAAAGATTATTCGATAGCCGAAGGTGATTATACTTTGGTTGTAAAAGGACAAAGTAATGTTTCCAAATTAGTGGAATGGAAGGCAAAATGGGGCTCAATTTCTGCCTGGGTAAACGGAATTAATAGTCTAAAAACATCCGCTATCACCAATGGAACTCAATTTACAGGACAGGCAAATACGCTCAATAAAATTAAAATTGAAGGCACCGTTCAAGCCGATTCAGCCGGAGGTCCCGGAGATATAGTCGGGCTCGATGGTGAACCGGTTTGCACTAAAAATGAAACGGATTACAAAGTAAAAATCAACATTAAAAGCGACGGAACTTCTCTTTATGCTTTATCTCCAACCATTCCTTGTTCAGGGGGAGATGCAAAATTTTCATATATTTTTGATCCGGAAAAAGTGCCAAATAAAAAGAATTTATCTATTGAAGTTACCATTACAGGAGGCAGAACTGAATACGGCACAGGGTTACTGACGGGAAATATTCAACTGGTTTCTTCAAGCGGGATTATAAACGATCCAACGCCAGTTGAACCAGTTAATTCAACTAATAAAGGTAACAAAGTTAATTCAGTCAAAGGACAAGTTTCTGTTTCCAATGATGGAAAAACCTGGAATCCGGCAAATAATGGAAGCAATCTGAAAACAGGAGATCAGATCAAAACAGGTGCAAACTCTTCGGCGAGCTTTAATTTAGCAGATGTCATTAACTTAATTCTCAATAGCAATAGTTTGCTGACCGTCACCAATGATTCAAAATCTGCACCTGCACTCAAATTATTTGGCGGAAATGTCAAAATCTCTTTGCCTAAAGGAAATAATCTGAAAGTCGAAATGTCGCAGGCAATTGCTACTGTCAAAGGCACAAGTTTTGAACTAACGGAAAACGGTGAACGCTCGATTGTCAAAGTCACTGAAGGCGTGGTCGAATTTCGCCATAAAACCACCGGAGCAACGACCAATGTTTCCGCCGGACAAAGTTTTGTTGCTACTCCGCAAGGATTGGGAATGATTTTAGGAACTCCGCAGGTTCAGCCTTCGGAAGAACGACAAATCTTTTCGACCGGCAATGATTACGGTGTTTTGAACGGCGGAACTTCTCCGATTTTTACCTTACGTCAAGCCGTAATTGTCACTTACATCATGACTTATCACTGGAATAACGGACGCGGAACAGTAGGCGGAACAATTACCTTGAAAAATCAGGACGGAAAAGTTTTCGGACCTTGGAAAGTTAAAGTTAGAAATAATGTTTATTGGGAAGTAAATTCACAGATTCAGCTAATGCCCGGAACTTATATCGTCATTGATTCCGAGCCGTCAACGTGGGCACAAAATCCGCAAAGCGGCGGCAAAGGGCACGCGATTATTAAAGGAATTGTTTTGCCAGATTAAAAGGAGAGAATATGTATTTAATTAGCAAATTATTTATTTTGATTGCAGTTTTTGTTTTGAGTTTGAATCTATTTGCCCAAAATTATAACGGAACCTATAAGGGGCGCATAACCGGTGATTTAGAAGGGACATTTGAATTCACTATCACAAATAACTACAACATCGAAGGAAAAATCAGAGGTAGTGTTCAAAGAGAAATCACAGGCTATGTTGATTCAAAAGGCGTAGTTTTTGGAGTTGTTGTGGACAAAGCAAATGGAGCTAACTATAAAGACTATATGATGGGACTATTTAAGGGAACTATTAAAGGCAAAATTGCATCCGGCGAATGGGATATAGACAATGCTCCAACTACCGAGCGGCAATTCCAAAAAGGCACTTGGTCAACCGAATCTGTCCAAGAGGAACGCGAAAAATTATCGTCTTCATACCAACTAGGTAACGAAATCTCCTTTACCGAAAGTAAACCTATTGCCTTGCGGATCAATATCAAACTTAAAGATGAATTCAGGAAAAACCACTCTCTTTCCAGCATTGAGCTTGTCCCCGCTACTCATTCCGGGGAAGGTCGTTTTTCGACCGGAATTGATACCAACGATATGTTCAGTATTTTTACCGATACGAAAGGAATTTTTTTACAACTTCCGGCGAACTCTAAAGAAGCGAATTTTGATTTTCCGTCGGTAGATTTTGGACTAAAGGTAAGTTTGTCGCTGCCGAAAGACTTTACCGCAGTTTTTAAGGTCAAAATAAAAGGGCAAGACGGTGAACAGATAGAAAAGTTAGAAGTTCCATTTCGCATTAATAATCTTTTCACGGTTGGAGTGCAAAATTGCGGGTTTAATAGCTCCGAAGGCTGTCCGAGACTTAAAGGAAAACGCATCTCAGCAGGTAATAAGGCGGATGGGAAATTAGGAGACGAACTGATAATTCCGGCAGAAGCTCAAGTTTGGGTCAAATTCCTTGATGGAAGCATTGGATACTTTATTAATCAAACGGATGTTGAATGGACTTTGACCATGGGTTTCGGAAAATTTAAAACCAGTCAGGGAAGCGGTTACGCCGAAAATAGTTTGGATATTAATGCCATTACGAATAAGGCTTTAGACTCGGGAATTGGTAAAGTTACCGATAAAACTTTAGAAAAAGGTCTTGAAATATTATTTAAACGAGTCGCCAGTCAATCATCGCCGGGATTGGTTCTTCAGATTATGGAATTTATCGGCGGAACACGAACGGGCGGTGATTTTGTTTCCATTCGGCTCCGTTCTGAAGTTGGCATTTCTCTTCGCAGAAACGGTGAAATTATAGTCCGTAATTTTGAAGGAAATCCTGAAATATTACAGGATAAAATAAACCCGTTGGCGATTCCGCAAGGTTTTCAAGCCAAAAAAACTAAAGGACAAAAATTCGGCAAAGTAGAAAGATATTTCGAAACAGATGCTGAGGTCGTAATTTGGAAAAACAAACCAAGTTCGGAAATACCCGCAAAAGTTCCAACAGGCAATTCATTAATTCTTGACGCGGTTGTGCCGGGCAGCTTGAAAAAGTGGAGCGAAACTTATAATCCAAAGGAACTAAATCCGGCTTTTTATTTTGAAGAAATTTCACTACCGAATGGTTCAACTGCAATTCAAACCCGTGCCGTCGGAAATACGCTGGCAAGTTGTGAAACTAAATGGATCAAACGCACTTACGCAACAGGTTTGCTGAATAGCAGTAATGCGGTTTTGGAAGTTACGGCAGACTTTTACTCTAACAATACGACTTATAATTTACCGACTATCGGAATAGAACTCTTAGACCAAAGCGGACGTTCGTTGGGGATGAAAGAGTTTTTCGGTAAAAATGTGATTGGTTCGTTTAATCGTGCTCAACTAAAGTCAACCGGACACCTTGAGCTAAGTTCCGATAAAGGATTACATCGAATTGCGCTGAGTCAGTTTGGCAAAAATATTATGTTTACAAAATTGGCTGTGTATTTAAAAAATTATTCGTGTCAGGGAGAAAATTCTATTATCTTAAAACGGCTTGAAATTAAAACTGATGCACTAAATTAACAAAGCTGAAAAATATTGTTTTATTTAGTAAAAAAAACGAATTATTTTAGGAAGCCATAAATTCTTAAATTCATTTATCCGCTGCATTTTGGTAAACATTTATCGCGTTTTCTCTGCAATCTGAACTCATAATGTTTGGTGCAGCCGCAGAGAAAATCGCTGACAAAATAAGCTGTTTCGTAGCCTTTGGCTTGAATCTCAGCTAATACCATCCAGCTGCAACCCTCAACGGTGCAAAGGTTGAAAGGATTTTCTCTCGTGTCGGACGAGCCTTGCAGCCAGTTATCGCAACGATCTTTATCTTTGGTAAAAATACTGTTCGGATTTTCTTTGGAAAGTTTTATCCAATTTTCAATTAGACGAGTGGCTTCTTTCTGCGGGATTTCAAATGCACTTTCCAGATATTCATGAGTTTTGGAGGACTCATATTTTTTTCGGGTTGCTTCATCAAAGATCTGTTGTTTCCAACCAAATTTGCTGAAATCTTTACCTCGCCACGATTGATCTTCGCTGACAATATGCAGATTAAAGTAAAAATCTTTGATTTCAATTAAACCATTTTCGTCAAAAACATGAAAATACGATTTTCCGCCGCCGCAGGATTGCCCGTAAGATACTGTAAAAAGGGAGAATAGAAGAATAGTTAAAATAAACGAATTTTTCATTTGTGTTTGCTCCTCGTTTTATCTTGAACGAAGCAAAACACACCACTTGCAAAAGAATCATCCTGTCGTTGTTTCAATATCAACATTGATTCCACGCCATTTTCCTTGTCTAAATCGAAGCATACTCAAAATACAGCGGGTAAAATGACCAATCAGAATTGCCATCCAGATATGCCACGGTTCAAGCGGAATTGTGTTTTTAATGACGAAACAAATCCCTAACGGAATAATTACTTGTGAAATGATTGAGATGAAAAGCGGACTTTTGGTGTCGCCTGTGCCTTGTAATCCGCCGGTATAGGTGAGCGCGACTGAAACGAAAATTCCCGAAAGGCTCAAAAAACGTAAAAGTTGAACACCAATTTCAACTGCGGCAGGCTCGTTCATTCCGAAAATTGCCAGCAATTGCCCGGGAAAAAAGAAATAGAAAAATCCGAGGACTGTTGAACCCATCAATCCGAAACGCGCGGCAACATGAACTGCTTCATTTGCCCGCTCCGGATTTTTAGCACCGAGATTTTGCCCGACAACTGCCGAAGTTGCTCCCATCAGACCGTTTGAGGCAAAGGAAATTAAGGCAAATAATTGCGAATAACAAACTGCATAAGCCGCTTGGGCAGGTGCGCTTTGCGCCAACGAGCCAACGAAAGAAAGCATAAAAAAGCCGCCGATGTTCATGGCAATTCCCTGAATTCCGGCAGGTAATCCGAATTGAAACAACTTGCGGATAACACTAAAATCCGGTGCGTAACCACCTTTACTGTGAATAGAAATCACCCAACCGCCATTCCATAATTTCCAGATTGAATAGATTGCGATTACTCCGGCCGCCAGACAAGTTCCCATTGCCGAACCTTGAACCCCAAAAGACGGAATCGGTCCAAAGCCGCTGATAAGCACAATGTTGAAAATTACATTGAGAATTGTCATGGTCATTCCCAAAATCATCGGAGTTTTAGCATCTCCTGCTGCCCGCAACGCACCACTCAACATAAAGAAGATCATCATTCCCGAACTAAAAAGGAACATTGTCCTTAAATATGGTAGTGCTTCTGCTTGAACGTGGGCTTCGACATTAGCCAGATTCAAAAGCATTGGTGCCGCAAAATATCCAATCGGGGCCATCACCACAATTGCTATAAACAAAGCGGTTATAAAAGCCTGATAAACTGTCCGATTCACTTTATCCGGTTCGCCGGCTCCTGCAAAACGGGCAACCATAATGCCCATTCCGATAAAAATCGAGGAGACAAAAACCACAACTACCAAAAAAATTTGCCAGCTTGCCCCGAGTGCTGCATTCCCTTTGTATCCAACAATATTTCCGACGACGATATGGTCAACTAAACCTTGCAGTCCGCCGAACATATTTGCCACAATTGTCGGCGCAGCGAGCTTCCAGACAGCTTTTCCCAAAGAGCCTTCGATAATCGAACGGTCATATTTTGATTTGGAAACAGTCTCTTGCTCGGGCTGAATTTCTGCTGATTGTTCTTTTGCCTCTTTCGGGAAAGCCATAAATTTTTGTAGTTTGCTAATTGGATTGAACGATTATTGTAGCTAATTACTGAAAAAAAGTCTTATCAAACGGTTTTTATTCCCGCAGCTGCAATAAAATTTAAAAAGATTTGAACTCATCAGCAAAGAAAATGAGTTTCATTGAGACTAAACATTTTGTGGATTTAGCCGTAAAATGGGTTAAAAAATAAATTGGAGGTCTTTTATGAATCGTCGGGAACTTTTGAAACAGTTTTTGAGTGTTGGCGGAATGGCTTTAGCTACACCTTTGATTGGCGCTTGTCAAAAAGTGCAAAATTTGAGCAACACCAAAACTCAGATTGCCTTTGTCAAAACTAATGACCGTGTAAAAGGTATCAGTCAAGCAATAGATCTTTTGCATTTGCCAAAATTTAAGAAAAAAGACCTTTTTATCAAACCGAATTTTAATAGCGCGGATGAAACTCCAGGATCAACTCACCTTGATACTCTAAAAACTCTGATCAGCAAATTGCGCGAAATGGAATCAGGTAAATTGACCATTGGTGACCGGAGCGGAATGGGCAATACGAATGACGTTTTTGAAAATAAAAAGATTTTTGCGCTCGGTAAAGAAAATGATGTGAACACAATTGTTTTTGATACTCTTAAAAAAGAAGACTGGGAATTTATCAATTTTGACGGAAGCCATTGGAAACAGGGTTTTTACATTCCAAAAGCAGTCAAAAACTCAGGCGGAATTATCCAAACATGTTGTCTCAAAACCCATCGTTATGGCGGACATTTTACGCTTTCACTTAAAAATTCAGTCGGTTTAGCGGCAAAGCGTGTGCCCGAAAATGATTATAATTTTATGAGCGAACTGCACGGTTCCCCAAATCAACGGACGATGATTGCTGAAATTAACACAGCTTATAAACCTGATTTGATTGTGCTGGATGGTGTTGATGCATTTACTACCGGCGGACCCGATTCAGGCAAACAAGTTAATTCGAGTGTCGTTCTGGCAGGAACTGACCGAATTGCGATTGATGCTATCGGTGTAGCGATTTTGCGATATTTCGGAACAACGGATGAAGTAAGCAAGGGAAAAATCTTTGAGCAGGCACAAATCGCTCGGGCTGTTGAATTAAATCTCGGCATAAATTCGCCTAATCAAATCGAATTTGTTACCAACGATGCCGAAAGTGCCAAATATGCCAAAGAGATTCAAGCAATTCTTAATGGATAACCGCTTGATTAAATTTTCCCGATTTCAATTCCGTGCAATGCAATTTTCCCAAGCGCATTGACGAAATGATTAAAAGTAGCGAAGCGTTTGTCTTGGGTAAAACCTTTAGCGTAGCGGTAATAAATTTGTTGAGCAATAACAGCGATTTTAAAAGTGCCGAAAACGTAATAAAAAAGCATATCGGAAATATTTCTGCCCGATTTTTCGGCATATATCTCGACTAATTCACGCCGTGAAATATTTTCCATCAAAACACGCGGATTAAACGGCATCGAAAGCATTTGTGCGCCCGCTTCCTTTGACATCCAATAGCCCAAACTTGTCCCCAAATCCATCAAAGGCTCGCCAATCGTCGTCATTTCCCAATCAAGCACGGCAATGATTTCAGTTAAACCGGTTGGATTGAGCATTATATTGTCAAATTTATAATCGTTATGAACGAGTGTGGCACCATTAGATTCGGGAATATTTGCGTTTAGCCATTCGATAGATTTTTCTAATTCTAATTGCTCATCAGTTTTGGCGTTAAAATATCTTTTCGTCCAGCCTTCGACCTGTCGTTGTGCGTAGCCTTCGGGTTTTCCCAAACTTTCCAAGCCGATTGTTTTGTAATCAAGTGAATGTAGCTCTACTAAATTTTCGATAAAAGATTCGCAAACTTTGCGTTGCAATTCGGATGAATTTTCTAGAATTTCGGGAGATTTTCCGCGAATTATCAAACCGTTTCGACGTTCCATTAGATAAAACTCTGAACCGATCACACTTTCATCATTGCAATAGATCAAAGGCTTTGGTGCAGGCTGATAAACGCTTGAGAGTTTCTCTAAAACATTGAATTCACGCGACATATCGTGCGCCGATTTGACTTGGTTACCAAACGGCGGGCGACGTAAAACATATTCATCTGCACCAATTTTGACGCAATAAGTCAAATTGGAGCTTCCACCGGGAAATTGTGAAATTTCAATCTCGCCCGCGCCGAGTTTATCACGCAAAAAATCGGACAAATTTTCGGTGTTTAATTCTTCGCCTTGTCTAATCGGTTTTGTGTCGTCCATAAAGTTTATCGCTCAAAATTATTAAACAAAATCCTGTAAAATATGCTAAAAAATCTGTCCATTCAAAAGTTCTGCCCATTGCAACGGAGAGAATCCGGTTATTTTCCAAACCAAGTAATTTAACATAGTCAAAATATTGCCCGATTTCGATCAAACAAGCAAAAATCAATACGCCGAGTGCAATTTTCCACGCTACACCTTGCAAAAATATTCGCAGAAAACAATAAATCAGAACTACAACTAGCACGTCTCCGATGAACGGACGAATTATTGTATCTTTTACAAACAAAGCAATTGCGAGTTCGATGAGAAACAAAGTAACGGTCAAAAAAAGATATTTAAAACTAAAGGTAAAAAGCATTTTGTTAAAAACTGATTGAGCCAAATTAGTTTTAGTGATATAAACCCGATATGTCAATTCTAATTGCAGAAGACAATGTAGCACAACGAAATTATTTGCGCGAAATTTTAGCGAAACAGTTTTCCTTGCCGATTATTGAAGCCGAAAACGGCGAACAGGCTTTGGAATTATGCCGTCAAAACACGCCGACTTTGTGCATTTTCGATATTCAAATGCCCCAACTTTCCGGTGTTAAAGCCGCTAAAATTATCTGGCGTGAACTGCCTGAAACGAAGATTATTTTTTGGACGCAGTTTCCGCACGAAATTTATATCAACGAAATCCGTAAAATCGTCAAAACTGTTGAACCAACGCCGACTTACGGTTTTATACACAAAAATAATCCCGAAAATCGTCTGCTGCGGTTTGTCGCAACAGTTTTGGAAGACAGTGCGGATATGATTGATCCGGCGTTCAAAGATTCATTCAAGCGTCCGCTTTTGACCGATTTTGAAGCGGAAGCCTTGCGTTACCTTTCGCTCGGACTTTCTAATTGGGCGATTGCACGAAAATGCAGTCTTTCCCAACGCGGTGTTGAAAGCCGTCTCGCCACGCTTTACGAAAAGCTAAATCATTCTCTCGAAGACAGTTACGAAAAATTAGCCTTCAACGTCCGCACACGCGCTTTTTGCGAAGCCCTCAAACGGGGACTGATAAACAGCGATGAACTCGAAAAAGCCGAACAAGAACTTTCTACTTGGCTGGAAAAAGACAGAAAACGATTTATTGAAAATCCAAAATGAACCAGATATTATCCACTAAGAAACAGGAAGTTGACACGAATGGAAGAACACTTTGGAAAATAAGTAAAAAAACTTCGTGCTTCCTTCGTGCGACTTCGTGGATATTTTTCCTGTTTTTGTTCGTTCATGCCCAAAATCTTCATCAATGGGGCAATATCAGCCTTTTTCACGGTTTACCATCCGACCAGGTGCACGCAATTACTCAAACAAATGACGGAATATTTTGGTTTGGAACGGAAAACGGTTTGGCAAAATTTGACGGTCGGCGAGTGCAAACTATTCCTTTAGAAGATGTTACGCGGATCCTTTCACTGGCTGTCGGAAAAGATGGAACACTTTTTGTTGGAACAAACAACGGAGCATTTTATTTACAAAGCGATAAATTTTTACCGATCGAAGCGACTCGCGGACAGCAAATCAACACAATATTTTCCGGTGACAAAACATTTTTCGGCACGCAAAAAGGTCAGGTTTTAGAGTTTCAAAACTCTGTCAGCAAAGAAGTTGTAGTGTTGGATGTCCCGATTACCGCAGTTTTCTTAAAAGGCGATATTCTTTATCTCGGAACGGAAAGCCGTGGTTTGTTACGATTTGAAAACGGCGCAATCAAAGCCTCAAACAATCGTCCACAACCTTTTTTTATCAACGATTTAGCTGATGATAAAAATTTTAATTTATGGCTCGGCAGTCGTGCGGGTAAAAACGAAAGCGGTTTGTTCCAAGCTAACTTTGAGCAATTCGGCGAACAGATCGGAGAAGTTTCCTCACTCAAATTTGACGAAAAAAATGACCTTTGGGTTGGCACAACCGAGAACGGTGTCTATCGTTTTCGCAGCGGAAATGCGATTGCCCACTACACTTTTGAAAACACTTCCGGCGGATTGCGTTCCAATCAAATTTTTGATGTTTTTATTGACCGCGAAGGCGTGATTTGGTTCGGAACGGACAAAGGCGTGTGCCGTTTTGACAGCGCAAGCCCTTTTAATTATTTATTTTCCGAAGAATATGGCGGCAATTATGTCCGCACTTTGTATCAAGCAAAGGACGGTAAAATTTATTCGGGAACAAATAAAGGACTTTATGTTTTTGACGGCGAAAAGTGGTTGCCGAGCGAAGATCTTACCAATAAATCAATTTATTCAATCGGCGAAAATGTTGAAAATAAACTAATTATCGGCACACCAAAGGACAATATCCGCTCCGTTAAAAATCTGAATGGCAAAACTTACACCGCTATTTTCAGCAAAGGTTTGTTTGAAAATGACAAACTGATCTTTGCACACAACACACTTATTTCTGCTTTTCTCGATAAAGAGAACCTTTATCTCGGAACGGTGCAAGACGGCGTTTTGGAGTTCGTCAACGGACAGGTTAAACCTTTGGGAATTCTGCAAAATAATGCAATTCGTGAAATTGCCGGAACTCTCGAAAAAGGTTTGTGGTTTGCTACCGAAAAAGGTTTGTATGTTTTGCAAAACAATGAAATTAAAGCAGTTATCGAAAACACAAAATTCCAAAGCGTCCTAGTAAAAGACGATAAAGTTTTCGCGGGTTCGCACAGCAAAGGTTTATTCCAAGTTCGATTTGATGACGAATTCGGTTGGATTTTTTCGAATTTGAACATCGAACAAGGCTTACCCTCAGCAGGAATATTTGCAATTTTACCCATCGAAAATTCGTTGCTGATCGGCACCGGTAAAGGAATTTCGAGATATTCGGCAAACAATTTATTACCTGAGATTGTGCCGAACCGAATCATCAGCGAAAGAGTTCACTCTGCCAAAGAAATTGTTGAAGGAATCAAACTTGATTATCCGCAAAATACACTGACAGTTGAGGTTATCGGATTAAGCAGCCGCACTTTTCCCGAAAGCTTTCAATATGGATATTTACTCAAAAACGGCAAAGGCGAGATCGTTTTGAGAAAACTGACCAAAGATTCACAGATTTCGTTTGAAAATC
This sequence comes from Pyrinomonadaceae bacterium, assembly GCA_035438525.1. Taxonomy (GTDB): domain Bacteria; phylum Acidobacteriota; class Blastocatellia; order Pyrinomonadales; family Pyrinomonadaceae; genus JAIBCC01. Next base: position 9,815 of record DAORIL010000029.1, on the reverse strand, counting down.
TGCCGCCCGGTAACTATTCAGTTGAAATTCGTGCTTTTAATCAGGATTTAATTTCTTCAGAACCCTTCAAGTTTAATTTTTCAGTTGCTAAAGCTCCTTTTCCGTGGACTTCGACTGCGCTTGCTGTATTGCTCATAATTGCTGTTATTGCTCTGGTTATGGCAGTTATTGAACAACGCCAGATTGTCAAGAAAAACAAAGAAATCGCGGCTGCAAGATTTGATTTAGCCAACGAAGCCGAGCGTGAACGTCGCCGAATCGCCCGTGATCTGCACGATCAAACGTTGGCGGATCTACGAAAATTGATGCTGAAATCCGATAAATTGCCGAACGATAATGCTGAGTTTCGCCAGGAAATCGAATCAGTTTCAGATGAAATTCGCCGGATTTGCGAAGATTTAAGCCCTTCGGTTTTAGAAAATGTCGGACTGACAGCCGCGCTTGAATTTTTGTTAAGTAATACGATTGAAAATTATAAATTTCTGTGTCCAGAGGGTTTAGAGGAAAGATTGGACTTTCCATCAAATGTGCAAATGCAAATCTACCGCATTGCGCAAGAAGTTTTGAACAATATCAAACGCCACGCTGAGGCAAGTTTTGTCGAGATGAAAATTTCGGACGGAGAAATATTTAAAATGATAATCGAAAACGATGGCAAACCCTTCTCGCCTGACTTTGAAAATCTTCCAAAAGGTCGCGGAATTTCCAACATAAAATCCCGTGCTGAACTCATTGAAGCCGAATTTTCCTGGGAAAATACCGAGGATGGAAAGACAATTTTTACGCTTCAAAAATAAGACCTTTATCCACGAAATTTCGCGAAGATTTCACGAAGCAAAACAGAAAATTAACTTTCGTGTTTTCTTCATGTCCCTTCGTGGATGAAAACTGTGGATTTCCACACTTTGCCAACCGCATTACCACCTCTCACAACTGCTAATCTGCACATTCTAATTTAACTAAATATTGAAGATAATCGTTCTCGATGAGGCGATTACTTTTCAAAAGATCAACGATGCTTGCCATTCTAACGCTTATCTTATGCGTGGCGGGATTCCAAATTTATCGGATTTACCAAGACGCAGAAAGCAAACTCGCCAAAGAGCGTTCACGCCTAAAAGAACAAAATATAGTTACATTTGAAAAAGTCCGCCTCACACCTCACTCTCAAAATTTTGTCCAAATTATTCAAAATACGAGTGATACCCGGGATTTAATTCGATTTCAAGACTCATATTTTGCTGCAACTGATGGTGGATTGCTCCAGCTTTCACCGGAAGGAAAGCTAATCAAGCATTGGACAGTTTTAGACGGATTGCCCGAAAGCGATTTAACTTCGTTGACCGTTTTCGATACCAAACTTTTTATCGGAACACGGACGAAAGGAATTGTAACTTTTGACGGCGAAAATTTTGTTCAGTTTCGGTTTACGGAATGTGAAACTCAGGCAATTACAAATTTTCTCAATGACAACGGAAGATTATTAATTGGAACATTTAACGGCGGTTTACTGGAATTTGACGGCAAAGTTTTTCGGGAAATTAAAGCCGAAAATCAAACTTTGAAAACTATAACTTTCCTCGAAAAAATTAATGCGATACTTTTTGTCGGGACATTCAACAATGGCTTATGGATTTATGAAAATGACATCTGGAAACATCTCACGACTACTGAAGGTCTGCCTTCAAATCGTGTAATTGGCGTAGTGAAAAATGGCGAAAACCTTTTAGTTGCAACGGATTTCGGTCTCTCAGTTTTAGAAAATGACAAATTTCGCACCATTAAAATTTTGCCGATGATTTCGAGTCTGGAGAAATACGAAGATCAAATCTATGTTTCCACCGAAAATGGCGAATTCTTTATTTTTGACAAACAATTAAAAGAGGTTAAGGAGACTGTAAATAGTGAAAAATCGAGACTTATTGGAATGGATAATCAGCTATTTCTACTTACTGATCACGGTATTTTTCGTGATTTTAAGTCTTTTCCCCAAACGGATAATAACGAGCTTGCAAATAATTTCGCTACTTCCATTGCTTTTGATAAAAACGGCAATCTGTGGGCTGGCACATTTCGTCATGGAATTGATGTTTTTACAGCTGAAGGTAAAAAAATAAAACATATCGAAGATAATAATATCCGCGAAATCAATTATTTACAGCTACAAAATGATGAAATTCTTGCAGCAACATCAAAAGGTTTGTGGAAGGCTAAATCGGATTTTTCGGTTGAAAATATTGAGCAAGGTTCAATTACACATTTTTCTGCCGATGCAGTTGCGACAAATAAAGGCTTAAAAATCGGCGAAAAACTCTTTACCAACGTCAATGGATTGCCGAGCAATAGCACTTACACAACGCTTCAAGTCGGCAAAAAACTTTATGTCGGGACGCTTGGCGGATTGGCAGAAATCCAACAAAACAAAGTAGTTAAAACCTTTACGGACGCAAATTCTAAACTGACTAATAACTGGATTACGTCGCTTTGTTTAGCAAATGAACGCCTATTTATCGGAACTTACGGCGGCGGAGTTTTAGAACTGATGCCGTCAGGGGAACTTCATGATTTTTCCAATGAAATCGACAAGTTTGTGGTCAATCCAAACGCAATTTTCAGTGATAACGAAAGGCTGTATGTCGGAACATTGAACGGTGCCAAAGTCTTAAATTTCCAAACAAATAAATGGCTCACAATCAAAGATATTTTGCCGTCAGAAAGTGTTTTTTCTATCAACGAAAATGCCGGAAATATCTATTTTGCAACAACTAATGGCATTGCCAAAGTTGATAAAAGTTATTTTGATGAGGTTGAAAAAAGATGAAGAACCTAATCCGAACAGTTGCTCTTTTACTAGCTGCTTTTCACTTTACCTTTGCACAGTCGGGAGTTTTGATTGCAACTTCGACCAATAAACCGGACGAGAAAGTTCTGGTATTGCAGCGAATGGATGTTGATATTTTGATAGATAACCAACATGCTAACGTCAAAATCGTGCAAATTTTTGATAACAAAACTTCCCAGACTCTCGAAGGAAAATATCTATTTGCCTTGCCCCGAACTTCTTCAATTTTCGATTTTGCAACCTGGGAAAATGATTTGCGGATTCCGGGCGTGATGATGGAAAAACGTCGGGCAAATGCGATCTATGCCGAACTGAAAGCTCCAAAAGTCGATCCGGCGATTTTGCAGCAGGATGAAGATACTTCAGCATTTTCTGCCAAAGTTTTTCCGATAAATGCCTATGGAACAAAGCGTTTGGAACTTGAATACACCGAAGATTTACCGATTGAAAACCTTGTTTCGCGCTTTACTTTTCCGCTCAAAGCCTCATTTGGTGAAACTCAAACTGTTAGCGAACTGAATCTGCATCTTCGGGTTTTGAGCGATTTTCCGATTTCGCCGATTGAGACAAAAGGCTATGATTTACAGGTTTTGCGTAATGAGCCGAATGAATATGAAGCCATGTTAAACGCCGCAAATGTTGCATTAATTGAAGATTTATCGTTTGCTTATAAAATCAACAGTAGTGAAAATTCAATTTCGTTTATCACACATCGCGCCCCAGAAACGATTTCGGCTTACGATTTGCGTGACCCAAATTTTGCCAATCCGAATCCCGACGGCTATTTTGAAAGTCAGGCGATTTTTAATCAGGAAAGTTTGCAAACTACTCAACCAAAACGGGTTGTGATTTTACTCGATACTTCGCTTTCGATGTATGGCGACAAATTAATTCGGGCTGTCGAAGCGACAGATTTCTTTTTGCATAATTTAAACGAAACAGACGAATTCAATCTGATTTTGTTTAATGATGAAACATTTCTTTTCAACGAAAAACCCGTTCCTGCCACGGCTGAGAATGTTGAAAAAGCCTTGCAATTTCTTAAAGGAGAAGCGCTTGAAGGCGGAACGAATCTGAAAAAAGCCTTACAAACTAGCATCAATCAAACCAAATTATTTTCCAATGGTGAGCGAAATATCGTTTTGATCTCAGACGCAAATCCAACCCTTGAAACGACCAAAACCAAAACAATTTCTAAACTTTTCGACAACGAAAATGCCAGATTTTTCGCTTTCGCACTCGGAACGGATGCTAATGAATTGTTATTAAAAGATTTATGCGAAAAAACTCACGGCGATTTTGTTCAAACAAGGGAAACTGATGATGTGGCTTTATTGCTCAAAACATTTTTTCAGAAAATCGGTGCGCCGAGCGTTGGGAATTTACGTTTTAATTCTAATGATTCGGCAAATTTCCACGATGTTTACGCAACAGATACGGAGAGTTTTGCCGGTTCAAGTTTTGGATTTGTCGGACGTTATAAACAAGCTAAACAAACACAAATCAATATTTTGGGGAATTTTGGGGGAGAAACTTTGCAGCTTTCAAAAGAGGTAAATTTACCTGAATTTGATGATTCACACGGCTTTCTGCCTCGCGTTTGGGCAAAGTCGAGAGTCAATGCACTTTTACAAATAATGAACCGTGACGGCGAGCGCGAAGATTACATTGCTGAGATAATTCGGCTTTCGGAAAAATATAAATTTGTCACACCTTACACAGCTTTTATCGCTGCTCCGCGTGCCTTGCTGCGTCCGCGTCTGATTCAGCCCGGCGATCCGGTTATTCGTCTAAAAACTGATGCTTCAATTACGCAAGTCTTTGCTGTGCTGCCATTTGGCGAAACTCTGCCAATGAAGTTTTTGGCGGACGAAGGCGTTTGGGAAGTGCGTTTTCTCGCGCCAGCCACAATGATTGACGGCACATATCATTGCCGAATTTTGATGACGGATAAAGATGGGAACGGTTATCAGGAGGAAAAAAGTTTTGTCGTGGATGCTCACGCGCCGAAACCGAAAATCAATCTTGAGAAAAAGACTTTTCACACTGGCGAAGAAGTTTCGGTGAAAGTTTCGTCTGACAAAGACACTTCCAAATTGATCGCCAAATTTTATGGAGCAAAACCAACGCAGCTTTTTTGGTCGAATCAGGATAAAGCAAATGTTGGCAAACTCAAGATTCCTAATAATTTAGCGGCGGGAAAATATATTTTGACAGTCACAGCGGAGGATTTTGCTCACAACCTTTCAACGACAGAAATTGAAGTGGAGGTTTTATGAAAAAATTGAACCGCGAACAAGCACTAAAATTCACGAAAAGAATATTTTTTGTTATTTCTTTTTTGGCAGTTGTGATTGTAGTTTTTTGTTCAATAAACGGAAAATTTGAGATTTCAGTTTCCTCACAATCTGTCGAAACTGATATAGACTCAGCAATTTACAGACGCGAAGACTTCTTTGGAAGTCAGGCGATTGTTCCGGTTCCTACCGCAGAAGCCTACGAGAATCTTTTGAAATTTGCTGATAAAAATGATCCGAAATTTTTCGCCAAACTCGCCGAATTAGCCGAAAAATTGGGGAAATTTGACGAAGCCGAAAAATACTTTCTTAAAGCTGATAACCTTGAGCTTCTTGCCGATTTTTACCATCGGCGGGCGAATTATGAGAGAGAAGCCGAAATGATTGAACAGATGTTGAAAAACACAAAACGGATTGATATTTTTGAAAGATTAATTAACTTTGCTCAAATTCACGAACTCAATAAATATCTCCAACCCGAATATTTTCAACAGGTTGCCGTCGACAATGAGGATGCTTTTCCAGTTATCGAAAAACTGTTAGATAAACTTATTGCCGAAAATCAAACGCTGAAAGCACTCGAAATTATCCGTAATTACAAATCAAAATTTCCCGAAAAAATGTTGGAAAGGGAAGTTGCTTTGCTGACTCCTAAACAAGCTGAAAAGGTCTATTATCAATCGTTTAATCCATTTTGGTCGGATGAAGAATCAGAAAAGTTTTACCAGTTTTTGAATGATAATGACCGTTTTCGTGCTTATGGTTCGGAATTAAAAACGAAATTCCGCCAAAATCCTGCCGATTATGAGAATGCAATTCGTCTAATTCATTATAAACAATATGATTACGATGAGATTACGCCAACAGTTTTAAAGCTTCAGAATGCTAAAAAGGAATGGAAAGCCGGAGAGCTTTTGACGATTGCGCGATTTTTATTGAAAGAAGGAAATGGCGATCTAGCTTCAAAATTTCTTTACACTTTGCAGATCCGAAATGAATTTACGCCCGAAATGCGCGGACAAATTTCGTATCAGATTTTCAAAATTTTGTGCGATGCCGAAAATGAAAGACTTTCATTGACCAAAGGCGATTTGAATTTTTATCGTGATGTCGCCTCTGCTGACACTCATCCGGGAATTACGACCGGAATTTTATCGCTTATTTTTTCTGATACTAATCCAAATGGAAAACTCATTGAAAAGGAACAGGTTGCTACGAAACTTTTTAATCGGGCGGCGGCATACCGTATCTTTCAAAATTACAAACAAGAGTTTCCGAATTCACCCGAAATTGGGCAGATGTATTTGGATTTGATCGATATTTACACAAAAGCAAAAGATACAGAATTAGCTGCTAAATTACTTGATGAGTTTGCCGAAAATTACGAAAAATCAAGCGATTTTCCGCGCCTGGCGATGAATTTGGCAGATGCTTTTGTAATTGCCGAAAAGCCGGAAAAAGAGCGTCAGATTTATCAAAAATTGATGGACTTTTTAGGCAAAGAAGGGAAGTTTATTTCAACCAAAAAAGTGGTTGAACAGAAAGAAGCTGAAGATAATAGTTATTACGGAGATGAACGAAAGCCTTACACCGATTTGCTTGGAAATAAAGGGGAGCAAATCACTTACGCGGATGTTTTGTCACGCTACATTGCCTCTTTATCGAAAGAAAAAACATTTGGGCAAATTATTGAAGTTTACTCAAACGAAATCGCCAAATATCCCGAACAAGAATGGCTTTACGAACAACGTCTTTCGTGGTTGGAACAGACAAATTTGTTTGATGAGCAGCTTAAAATTTACAAAGCAACGCTCGAAAAATTTCCGACGCGAAATTGGCGCGACAAGCTTGCCCGTTGGTTCATTCGCAATAAAAAACAAGCTGAATTTGTCGAACTTTCAAAAGACTTAGTTGAAAAGTTAAATGATGAGGAAATAGAGGGTTATCTGGCAGAGTTTATTGACAGTGACGCTAATATTTTTGACGAAAAACTTTATCTCAAACTTTACCAAACAGCCCATCAGCGTTTTCCACATAACTTCAATTTTGTTAATCATTTACTGAAATTTTACCGAACTAATAAACGCGAAAATGATTGGCGAAATTTAGCGGCAGAATATTATTTTGAATCGCCAAATATCCGTAATGAATTTCTGGATGAATTAGCAAAAAAAGGAGAATTACAATCATTTTTGAGCCAGGCAAAAGGCGAAAGCGTTATTTATGAAGTGTTTAGAGCCGATGTTAATTTACGATTTTCGCGTTACGAAGAAGCGTTAAACAGTTATCAAAAACTAAACGAAATTTATCCGAATAACTCGGAATTTTCAGATCATTTGGTAAATCTAACTCGTTCATTTGGACAAAAAGACCGACAAAGTTTAGCCGAATCAGCAAGTTTTGCGCAAAAACGAGCAAATTTTGAGCCTTCAAATGCGGATTATCGAACCCAAAGCGGCGAAATAAATGCCGAGCTTGGCGATTACAAAACAGCAAAAATTGAGTGGCAAAAATTAATCGAAACAGGCAGAGGCTCAAGCGAAACTTATCTCGAAACTGCCAGCGTATTTTGGGATTATTTTCAGTATGAAGAGGCTCTGCAAACAATTAAAGATTATCGAATAAAATCAACAGATATAACTATTTATGCCTTTGAAGCGGGGGCAATTTTAGAATCACAGCACAAACAAAAAGAAGCAATTACGGAATATATAAATGCCTTGGAAAATGATGCGGGTAGAGCGCAAAACCGTCTGAAAACTCTGGCTAAAAACAAAGAAGTTTTTGCCCAAATCAACTCAACTTTTCAATCGCAAAAAAAATCTGATTGGAAAACTCTTTACTATGCCGAATTATTGCGGGATTTAGAGAAGGTTGAAAAAGCAAATAAACTTTTACGCCAACAAATTGATCTCAGCGAAGATACGGATTTTCTGAGTTCTGCTCAAGATTTTTCTACCGAGCTTGAACCAATTGCGTTGAATCGTTTAGCTGAAATCTCGACAAGCCCAAGAAAATCAATCTCTTATCGTTTGCGCTTGGCAGACTTTTATCGGGAAAATACTCAGCCAACTGAAGCTAAACAAATTTTGGCAAATCTGGTGCAAAAATATCCGACAAATTATGGAGTTCTAATAACAAGTGCCGATTTTTATTGGAGTTTGGGTGCAAACGAATCAGCCGTTCAAATTTTGCAAAAAGGCTTTTCACAGAGCAAAGGTGATTATCGGTTGGCGTTTGCTTCGCGACTGGCAAAACGTTTGATTTCGCTCAATCGTTTGTCCGAAACTGAACAGTTTTTAGTTCAGCTTCATCAGGAAAATCCGACTGATTCAGCACTTTTTCACGAACTTGCCAACGTTTATGTCCGCGAAGGAAAAGCGGAAAATCTACGCCAAAGTTTTGCTGAAACCGTTAAATCTGTAAAGGCGCAAGATATTGAACCAAAAGAGATTGATGCGGAGGTTGCGGAACTGCGTCGGCAAATGATCACAGCTTTTACGCAGTTAAAAGATTATCGTTCAGCGGTCGAACAACATATCGAAATCATCAATCGAGAACCTGATGAGGAAACGAATATTGATGAAGCAATTTCGTATGTTAAACGTTATGGTGAGGGTGATTTATTGCTCAATTATTACCAAAAAGTTTCGGTCGAAGCCTTCAAAAATTATCGTTGGAATGTGGTTTTGGCAAAGATTTTTGAAGCAAATGGGGATGTTGAAAACGCTGTCAAGAATTATCACCTGGCAATTGATAATCAGCCGGAAATGACGGAACTTTACACCGAATTGGTCAGGATCGAAACCAAACGCAAAAATTACGCGGAAGCCTTGAAAAATCTTGACCAAATCATTGAACTTTCTGGCGAAGAAAAGAATCTGTTGAAACAAAAGATCCAGATTTTGCAGCTACTTGGACGAAATGACGAAGCCAAAGCCGAACAAGAAAAATTACCTGCCGAAGTAAAACCGATTATAAAGCCGGAAAATCAATTTACCGAAGCCGAAAGAGCAAAATCAATCGAGATGTTCCGTGAGGCATTTGCTTTGCTTCTCGAAAAACCTTTGGAAAACGAGCTAAAAGCCGAAAATATAACGAGTTATGTTAACACACTTCGACAAGAAGAAAATCTGGATGTGATTGCTGAACAATTGTTTTCGCTACGTGAAAAATTATTGGCTGAAGCCGGAAAACAAGATTCAAATTTAGCAGGTGAAGCGCGAAATCGTTTGCGGATTCTCGATAATGCGATGTCAAATAGTGTTGGAAATATAGCCAAAACTGTCGGCACAGACGAGGAATTAGAAAAACTTCACACAAAATTGAGTCAACAAATTGATAAAGTTTCAAACGATGAACAAAACAATACTTTGACATTCTTGCAAGATTTTTCTGCCCGCTCCGGGTTTGGTGATTTGGTTGAAAAGGTTTTGGTAAAACGTGGGAATCGGCAAAATTTAATTGATTTTTATAATGAACGCGGAGCCTACCAGAAAGTTTTGGAAATTGCTGAAACTAATAATGATTTGCCGTTAATTGCTGAAAACGCAAAACTTTTGGGCAATCGTGAGAAAGAATTGAATGCTTTGCGCCAACTTTTTCAGAATAAAAATACGAGTCAAACAAATGTTGCTCGTTATTTGCAAATTATTGATAAAGCAGAGCTTGAAGTG
>DAORIL010000028.1:0-21076 GCA_035438525.1 Pyrinomonadaceae bacterium | reverse complement strand
AATGCGGTGAATGTATCAAAAATTTCGATTTAAGTCTATGATTATTTTCAAAAGACCCTTGATTTTTGACCTTTGACCTTTGATTTTTCTTCTTTTTACTATCATTCTATTTTCTTATAAATGAAGCTGAGGCTAAAAATAGAAACTTATAATTTAATCAAGCAGCTCAAAAATTAAAGATCAAAATTCTAATTTTTATGAAAGCAGAAGAAAAACGGTTATACGAGTCATACAATCGGGAAAAATACTGGAAACGTTGGGGCTGTTACCTCAGCGAACGGGCATGGGGAACTGTTCGTGAAGATTATTCACGGGATGGTTCAGCCTGGGATTATTTTCCGTTTGAACACGCCAATAAGCGCACTTTTCGTTGGAATGAAGACGGAATTGCCGGAATTTGCGATCGTAAACAGCGGATTTGCTTTAGTTTAGCTTTTTGGAACGGAAATGATGAAATTTTGAAAGAACGGCTCTTTGGATTATCAGGACCGCAGGGAAATCACGGCGAAGATGTCAAGGAATATTACTATTACCTCGACAGCACACCAACTCATTCATATATGAAATTTCTCTACAAATATCCGCACGCTAAATTTCCATACGAGCAATTAAAACAGGAAAATGCCCGCCGTGACCGAACTCAGCCGGAATATGAATTGATTGATACAGGAGTTTTTGCGGATAATAAATACTTTGATATTTTTGTCGAATACGCCAAAGCCGAAGCCGAAGATATTTGTATCAAAATCACCGCACATAATCGGGCAGATGTTGCTGCACCGCTTCATATTTTGCCGACAATTTGGTTTCGCAACACCTGGAGTTGGTTTAATGATGTCGAAAAACCGATTCTCAAACAGGTTGATTCTCGAACTGAAAACCTTTCCGCTATTGATTTAACCGAAAAACTTCGCGGAAATTTTCGGCTTGTTTGTAGTGGGGCTTCCCAATTACTTTTTACCGAAAACGAAACCAATCTCGAAAAACTTTATAATGCCAAAAATGCTTCCGGTTATGCAAAAGACGGCATCAATGATTTTGTAGTTGACGGCAAACAATCTACAGTTAATCCAAATCAGATCGGAACCAAAGCGGCAGCTCATTATATTTTTAATCTCGCCGGAAATTCATCTGAAACAATTTATTTACGTCTCACTAATCAAAATCCTGAATTTCCAGGTTCAGATTCTGAGTCTCATGATAAATTTCTTTGGGATTGTGAAGCTGTTTTCCAAACCCGACTCGCCGAAGCGGATGAATTTTATGCCGATGTCATTCCCGAAAAACTCTCCGATGATGCCAAAAGCGTAATGCGGCAATCTCTGGCTGGAATGTTGTGGTCAAAACAGTTTTATCATTATATCGTCAAAGAATGGCTTGAAGGCGATCCGGCGCAACCCAAACCGCCCGCAATCCGCGAATCAGGACGCAATTCAACCTGGCAGCATCTTTACAATGATGATGTAATTTCGATGCCCGACAAATGGGAATATCCGTGGTATGCAGCTTGGGATTTAGCGTTTCATTGCATTTCGCTGGCACTGGTTGATGCCGAATTTGCCAAAGAGCAATTAATTTTGATGCTCCGTGAGTGGTATATGCACCCGAACGGGCAAATTCCGGCGTATGAATGGAAATTTGAGGATGTCAATCCGCCGGTTCACGCGTGGGCGGCTTTGCGGGTCTATCAAATTGACAAAAAGCGTCACGGAAAGGCTGATACTGCCTTTCTCGAAAAGATTTTTCATAAACTGCTTTTGAATTTTACCTGGTGGGTCAACCGTAAAGATCAGGAAGATAACAATGTCTTTGAAGGCGGCTTTTTAGGACTGGATAACATTGGCGTTTTTGACCGCAGTTCGCCGCTTCCGACCGGCGGTTTTATCGAACAATCAGACGGCACGAGCTGGATGTCAATGTATTGTTTGAATCTTTTAGCAATCGCTTTTGAACTTGCTAAAAAAGACAAAATTTATGAAGATGTCGCTTCTAAATTCTTTGAACACTTTGTTTATATTTCAGATGCGATGAACAATGTCGGCGGAGAGGACAAAGAATTATGGAACGAGCGCGATGGTTTTTATTACGATATTTTGCGTCTGCCGGATGGTGAAGGTTTTCCGTTGAAAGTGCGTTCAATGGTTGGTTTGATTCCTCTTTTTGCCGTTGAAACTCTGGATAAAGATTTGCTTGAATCATTGCCTGATTTTAAGAAGCGAATGGATTGGTTTTTGAAGAATCGACCCGACTTATGCGACCAAATTGCTGATATGGAAGAGGAAGGGGTTGAACAAAGGCGGCTTTTTGCGTTGGTCAATCGGGAAAAACTCAAACGGGTTTTGCATATAATGCTTTCGGAAAACGAATTTTTGTCCGATTATGGAATTCGTGCGCTTTCGCGCTGGCATAAATCGAATCCATATTTTTTGGAAGTTGACAACAAAGAATATCGGGTAGAATATGAGCCAGCCGAATCAAAAAGCGGGTTATTTGGCGGAAATTCAAACTGGCGTGGGCCGATTTGGTTTCCGGTTAATTATTTGCTGATCGAATCTTTGCAGAAATTTCACTGGTATTATGGGGATGATTTGAAAGTTGAGTTTCCGACCGGTTCGGAAAGAATGCTCAATTTGTGGGAAGTTTCACAGGAACTTTCGCGTCGTTTGTCGCATATTTTTTTGCAGGATGCGGACGGAAATCGTCCTTTCAATGGTAACAATGAAACTTTTCAGACTGATGAATTTTGGAAAGACCACATTCTTTTTTATGAATATTTTCACGGCGATAACGGTTCAGGCGTTGGTGCCAGTCATCAGACCGGCTGGACTGGATTAGTTGCCAAATTGTTACAGCAAAGCGGAGAGTGAGAGAGAAGATAAAAGGCAAAATTAAAGCAGATGAATTTGAGTAAAGGAAATTACGCAGAGTTTTTAGCTGAGGTCAAATCGCAAATTAAAAGCAACCAAGCTAAGGCTGCGCTTGCGGTAAATGCTGCGTTGATTGCAATGTATTGGAACATCGGCGAAATGATTGCCGAAAATCAAGCATTGTTTGCAGGCAGAAATAATTACATTGACCAATTGGCAAAAGATATTCAAGCTGAGTTTCCGGGCATCAAAGGCTTTTCCAGAACCAATCTTTTTTCGATTCGACAATTTTATATTTTTTACTCGCAAAATTCAGTCCAACAACTTGTTGGATTAAGCGAAACTGCTGAGGATTTAGTCCAACAAACTGTTGCACTAAACGAAAAAACGTCTGAAATTTTCAAACTCCTCGTCCAACTTCCTTGGGGGCATCATATTTTAATTTTAACGAAAGTGAAAGAACCCGAAGCCGCGTGTTTTTATCTGCAACAAACAATCGAAAATAATTGGAGCAGAGCAGTTTTAACCCTGCATATTGAGCAAAATCTGTTTTCACGGCAAGGCAAAGCACTCAGTAATTTCACAAAAACTCTGCCCGAACAACAAGCCCGAATTGCTCAACAAATGCTCAAAGACCCTTATAATTTCGAATTTCTGACACTTGAACCAAAAGTGCAGGAATTGGAAATTGAAAAAAGTTTAACTGAGCATATCACCAAATTTTTACTTGAATTAGGCAAAGGCTTTGCTTTTATCGGCAGGCAATATAATTTGAAAATTGGTGAAAAAGATTATTTTATAGATTTGCTGTTTTATCACATTCGCCTTCGTTGTTTCGTGGTTATCGAATTGAAAGGTATTGAATTTGAACCCGAATTTGCGGGCAAATTAAATTTTTATCTATCCGCAGTTGATGATTTGCTAAAAAACGAATACGACCAACCATCCATCGGCATTTTGCTCTGTAAAAGCAAAGATAAAATCGAGGTTGAATACGCTTTACGCGACATCAATAAGCCAATCGGTGTCAGCGAATTTACGTTTACTGAAATTTTGCCTGATGAGTTGATAAAAGAAATTCCGACGGTCGAAGAGTTTGAGAAAGAGTTGCAATAATTGTTATTTATGGACGAATTAGATGATGTTTGGGCGCAAATGATGGAAAAAGCCATCGCCAATGCACACGCGACCGGGAGAAGCGATGTGGCGGAATATCTGGCGCTCAAATCGACTAACGATTCAATTCGTTCGATGGGATGCAAATGGCTTTTTGATTCATTTTTGGAATTGTCCGAAGAAGTAAATCGTCAGGGTATTCATCTGGAAATCGAAAATGAAAGTCCGCACCGTTTTGCTGTCGGATACTCAACGATGGTTGGTTCATTGCTCAGTTTTCACCGAGGAGTTAAGAATTTAACCATCGAAGCCGGATGGACGCGAACTCCAAATGATGGTTTTATGCGTGGCGGTGCGCTCGCAATGGCTCGAATCTTACACTTTGGAATGAGCAAATTTAATGCAGACCTTTTACTTATTGGATCTCAAACGCAAACGCCGAATTGGTTTGCAGTTATTCAGGATGGAAAACGTAACTTAATTAAAATAGATGATTTACGAGAACATTTTACAGTTTTTTTGAAATGAGATTTTATCGAATCTGAACCGGAAAAGGCACAAATGACAGAATAAAAATTAGTAGAGTTAAAACTGCAATAACTTTTCTCTTAAAATCTAATGGCGAACTGTCCATTGGCTCGGGATGCCCTAATCGCAACATTATTCCCAAAATCACGGTGAAAAGAAATCCGCTCGGGCTGCCGTAAAAATAAAAACCGCTCATTGAAATTATTGCCATTACCGCAAAGGCAACTTTTCCCATCAAGTTATGGATTTTTTCGCCAAAGACCGCAAAAAGTGCATGTCCGCCATCAAGCTGACCTGATGGAATAAGATTCATACTCGTAATCAAAAGTCCCACCCAAATCGCAAAATAAAATCCATTCGGCACTGCAAATTGCAAATCAAATCCAAAAAGGTAGGCACATAGTTTGATCAATAATCCGTCAGAGAAATATAGATCACCTTGGGAAACTACGACATCCGCCGGATTGACCTGTCCCATAGTTAAAAAAGCAATAACGGCTACTGGAATTATTGCCACAAAGCCAGCAATCGGTCCGGCAACTCCGATGTCAAAAACTGCTTTGCGCGAAGGCATCGGCGACAGAATTTTGATAAATGCACCGAGCGTTCCGGCAGGACTAATCAGCGGAAGCGGAAGAAAATAGGGAAGTGTTGCATCAACATTATAAATTCGACAAGCGATATAATGACCAAATTCGTGTGCTGTCAAAATTATCAAGAGCGGAATCGAAAAGGTTAATCCTTGTTTCAAACTCTCAATATCATTTAAGAGAAACCAGAATTGTTTTAGGGCTGTTAAAGCCACCCAAATTGGAAGCCAGGCTGAAATAGTTGCGAATGCCCAATATGAATCGAGAATAGTTTCGAGTTCAAAAAGCGGAGATGGAGCTGAACCAAAGGGGAAAATACTTCCGGCAAGAGTAGCGGTGCATAGTGTTAGGAAAAAGAATCCGAAATGTTTTGCCCAAGTTCGCGCAGTCGGGCGCATTGCTCGTTCGAGAGAACTTTCGTCCGAGAAAAAATCTTGTGAATTAGACATTAAACTACAATTAACGAGCAAAAATAAATTGAGCCGTAGGTCAAAAGAACAAACGGCTCAATTTATTAAATTAAATTGTTATTTTTTGACGGCTTTAGCTTGTAAATCTTTGCCGGGTTTGAAACGAATCGTTTTGCCCGATGGAATTGGAACTTCTTTACCCGTGCGCGGATTACGTCCGATTCCGCGTTTACGAGCTTTGACAACGAAGACCCCAAAACCACGAAGCTCAATTCTTTTGCCTTTTGCCAGAGCGTCTTTCATTGCATTGAACAGAGCATCTACTACCTGCTCAGCTTTTTGTTTGGGAACGCCCGTTTTATCTGCTACGCGATTCACGATGTCAAGTTTGATCATAAATTTATCCTTTATCTTTGAAATTAGGGAAAAACACCTTGTAAGTTTTAACTGATGATAAAAAGGATTCTTAGCATCTGTCAAGCATTTTTTGACAATTTTGCACCGCTAAACTCAATAAATTCTTATGTTTGCCAACACACAATCACATAACCCAATATAAAATAACGAGTTATCGCATTTTGTCGTGAAATTCAAAAAAATAGCGCAAGATTGTTTCGGGCGTTTCAAAATGTGGAAAGTGTCCAATTTCAATAAGTTCGATAATATCTTTGTGTGGTAAAACTTCCCGAAATCGTTTGACTAAATGTGCGCCCGAAACCGGATCAGCTAAACCGTTAATAAATCGTAACGGAACGGTTGTTCTAGTTAATGCTCCAACCCATCTTTCCCTATATTTTGCCCGCTCAGTCATATATCGAATCAATTTATAGGCAATCTTTTTGCCGTTATTATGTCGAAAAAGCGTGACAAAATCGTTCAATTCCGCTTCGGTTGGCTGCGTATTTTTCCCAAAAACCGACGCCAGACCTTGCTTAAACCGCGAATCGGTAATCAATTTTCCAAATAAAAAACCAAGCGGACTAATCAAAATCTTTTGCGCCAAAATCGGACGATGAGTTTCGGGAAAAAGCGCACCATTTAATAAACAAATACTTTCAATTGTAAAATTCAAGCGATTTTCTTCGGCTCGGGCCAGTAATTCCTGCGTAATTGTATTACCGTAATCGTGCGCCAAAATATGAACTTTTTTAATCTCTAAATGCTCGACTAAGGCTTGTAAAATATCAACTTGCTCAAAAGTTGTGTAAGCCAAATTCGCCGGTTTATCCGAAAATCCGTAGCCGATCATATCAAATGCTAAAACACTAAATCTTTCGCTAAGTTGCTGCCAGATCTTGTGATAATCAAACGAAGAAGTTGGGAAACCGTGCAAACAAAGCAGAACCTCGTCGGATTCAGAACTTTGCTGATAAAAGATTTTATTGCCGTTATGGTTAAAATAGTTTCCCACGTCTTGCCAAATTTCCGGATTCATAGTTTTATTGCTAGGCTAAATTTTTGTCTGCTGAGACAAAGTGTTAAAATGTTAAAAATTTAACAGATATTCGGGGGGATTTACAGAAGATGTTAAAAGACGGACGCGAAAGCGACAATATTGAGGATAGACGGGGAATGTCAGGCGGGCGGATTGCCCTTGGCGGCGGTGGCTGCTTTACCATTATTTTGGCGTTAATTGTTTTATTTTTGGGCGGTGATCCAACTAAGTTGTTGCGGCAAAACCAACCGGATTCAGCTCCAGTTGACCAATCTCAGCCAATTCAAACCAACGCACAGGAAGAAAAAACAAAAAGTTTTATGCGGGTTGTTTTGGGAACTACAGAAGATGCTTGGGGAAGTATTTTGCCAAAGCAGGCAGGCAAACAATATCGCGCACCTGTGTTGGTGCTTTACCGAGGTTCGACTCCAACTGCTTGCGGACAGGGAAGCGCATCATCCGGACCATTTTATTGTCCCGGCGACCAAAAACTTTATCTTGATATGGCGTTTTTTGATGAGTTGAAGCGCGAATTCAAGGCTGAGGGCGATTTTGCTCAAGCGTATGTAGTTGCGCACGAAGTCGGTCATCATGTCCAAAATCTGTTGGGCACAATGGATAAGGTTAGCAGATTGCAGCAGCAAGTTAGCGAAACACAAGCAAATCAGCTTTCCGTCAGATTGGAATTACAAGCCGATTGTTATGCCGGAGTTTGGGGAAACTTTGTGCAGAAACAAGGCAAATTAGAAGTTGGTGATGCCGAGGAAGCGATTCGTGCCGCCCAAGCCGTTGGCGATGATATGATTCAAAAACGAATGCAAGGCTATGTCATTCCCGAATCTTTTACGCACGGTTCGGCCAGAGATAGAATGACCTGGTTTGCCACAGGATTTAAATCAGGCGATATTCGTCAGTGTAATACTTTTGGGCGTTAAAAAGATTTAAAGTAAAAAAAAATAAAAGTTGAGTGATTGGAAAGGGCAGAAACACGCGCGTTAGCAAGTGTGTTAAACTATTTTAATCATTCAACTTTTCCTTTTTATCAATAACTTAATCAGGCAACTGTTCACCTAACAATTTAATCATATTCCCGCCCATGATTTTGGCGATTTCTTCTTCGGTAAAGTTTTCATTCAACAATGCTTCGGTAATTAAAGCTTCGCCGCTGGTATCAAACGGAACTTTTACCGAACCGTCAAAATCCGAACCTAATCCAACGTGATCTGCTCCAATCAAATTTGCTGTGTAACGGATCGCTTTAGCAATTGCTTTGGCATCGTTTCCGCAAGTTGCCGTATCCCAAAAGCCGATTCCGACAACTCCGCCTGTTTTGGCAATTGCTTTGAGTTGTTCATCGGACAAATTTCGATTGTTCTCACAAGTCCCTTTGGCACCTGTGTGCGAAACGACCACAGGTTTAGTTGTCATCGCCAAAACATCGTCAATCGTTTGTTTTGAAGCGTGCGCGACATCGACCAGCATTCCTTTTTCCTGCATTCTTTTGACCATTTGCTTGCCTTTTTCGGTCAAACCGTATTTTTCGACACCATGCGCCGAACCGCCCATTTCGTTGTCAAAAAAATGCGATGGCGACATCATCCGAAAACCCGCATCGAATAAAATATCAACATTTTCAACTTTTCCATCCAAAGCGTGTGCGCCTTCGATGCCGAGCCAGCCGCCGACAATTTTTTCAGTTTTGCGGCGTTCCAAAAAATTTTGTAAATCTTTTTTTGTTTTGATGACAACAAACTTTCCGTTTGAGTTTTCGGCAAATTGATGAAGCTTTTTGGCTTGAAAAACTGCGCGACCGGTTAAACTCGAAAGGTCTGCGAGCGGCTGCATTTCTGACAAAACCAGCCAAAAAACATTATCGGTATCGCCCGTATTATTTTCGATGTTCATTCCGCGCGGAGTTTTAGTGACAACCGTAAATGCTTGTAAGGCAACATTTCCCTCTAACAATCGCGGAATATCAACCTGTCCGATGTTATCTTTTTGCAACAGATCACGTTTCCATAAAAGCGAATCAGCGTGCATATCTGCGACCAAAAGTTTTTCGTGCAGTTGTTTTGCTTTGTCAGAAACTTGATAAGGCGGTTGATTGATAATGGTATTGAGCGAATTAGCAATATATCGCGGGGCAAATCCAAAGAACCAGATAATAAAACCAACCAGTAAAATAAATAAAATTGACGATAGAATTTTGATTATTTTTTTCACTTTCGCTCCTTTTTAAGCCCAAAATAAAACGAGGTGTGCCCGCGAATTGACACAAATAAACGCGAATAAAAACTAGTTTGGAAAATTTTAATAACAAAAATCTAAAAATATTCGTGCCAATTCGCGTTCATTTGCGGGCAAGTTTTCTGTGTCGGATTTTCTTTCTTAACCTCGTTTTGCGGCAATCATTTCTCTGGCGTGCTGACGGGCTGTTTCGGTAATCTTTTCGCCTGCTAACATTCGTGCAACTTCTTCAATTTGTTCAGTTTCGCCTAATTCCCGAACTTGTATCTGGGTTCGATTTTTGCCCATTTCTTTTTCGACCAAATAATGATGATCGGCAAGCGAAGCGACTTGCGGTTGGTGCGTGACGCATAAAACTTGCTGATTGCGCGATAATTCGCGGAGTTTTAGTCCGACAGCTTCTGCTACGCGCCCGCCGATTCCCGTATCAATTTCGTCAAAAACCATCGTTTTGGCAGATTCGGAAAGTTTGGCAACGGTGTTCAGAACCAACATTAAACGCGAAAGCTCACCGCCCGAAGCAACCTTGGCAATCGGTTTAACGGATTCGCCTAAGTTTGCCGAAAAGTAAAACTCAATTGTGTCAAAACCTTTGGGGCTAAAGGATTTATCGTTTATTTCATCCGATTCGATCCGGACCTCAAAACGGGCTTTTTCGAGCGAAACCGCTTTCAAACTTTCCTCGACGCTTTTCTCAAATCTTTTCGCGGCTTTACTTCGTTTTTCATTCAGTTGCCGTGCCGAATTCAAATAGTCTTCGCGTAATTTTCCGAGTTGTTTGTTTAATTCATTTTCGCGCAACTCGGCGGTTTGAATGTTGTTCAAACGCTCTTCGGATTCAGCAAAATGCGCCAAAACACTTTCAATATCGCCCCCATATTTGCGTTTTAAGCGGGCAATTTCGGCTAAGCGATTTTCAATTTCCGACAATCTTTCGGGCGAAAATTCCAATCCGTTGCGAAAATCGCGCAGGGAAATCGCCAAATCTTCCAACACGGCTTGAGCATTTTGCAAACCTTCGCCGTAGCCGGCAAAAGTTGATTCATAATCAGCTAAACCACTGATGCGGCGGATGATGCGCTCCAGATTTGTGAGAACTGCTTCTTCGTTTTCATAGAGCAGTGCATAACTTTCATCGCTCAGAGTCGAGAGTTTTTCGACATTGTTCAAACGCCGTTTTTCTTCTTCTAATGCCTCATCTTCGCCAATCTTCAAATTCGCTTTGGCAATTTCTTCGACCTGAAACTGTAAAATATCAAGCAGCTGCAATTTTTGCGCTTCGTCCTCACGCAACAGTTCGAGTTCGCGTTGAATTGCCGACCATTCTTTATATTTTTCCGCGACTGTTTGGCGCAAATTTTCCGCTTCGGCGTATTCGTCTAAAATCTCTAAATGCGTCCTCGAATTAAAAAGCGTTGCCTGTTCGCCCTGCCCATGAATATCAACCAAAAATGTTCCGATTTTTCGTAAAAAAGATTGCGTAACTGATTGATTATTAACAAAGATACGGTTTTTACCCGACATTGCGAGTTCACGCCGGACAATCAATTCAGCTTCGTCTGCATCTTCTAATTCTATTCCGCTTTCGTAAAAAATCTCATGCAAATCGGCGGTCGGTTTAATCGAAAAAAGTCCTTCGATTTGAGCATTTGCCGCGCCTTCTTTGATTAAATCCGAAGATACGCGCTCACCAGTCAGAGCGGAAAGACTATCCACAATAATTGATTTTCCCGAACCTGTTTCGCCTGTCAACAGGTTTAAGCCTTTTGAAAACTCGAGTTCGATTTCCTCGATTAAGGCAATATTTTTAATTTTGAGAAGAGAAAGCATAATTCGATTTTAGATTTTGGATTTTAGATTTGCGATTTTAAACGTCAGGAAACAAAATTCCAAATCTACTTCACCAAAACCGTCAGCCATTTGCCCTGCACAAAGGTTTTATCGGGGTCGGTCGGATTTTTTAAATCAATTTGCCGTGATTTTTTGAAAAAGCGAAATTGTGCAGGCGAACCATTTCGCAAATTTTTATCAGAAGGAAAAAGGTAATAATCCTTCATATCAAACTCTTCCAAGCCTTTATAAATGCCCAAATCGCCAACTTCGCGGACGATCATTCTTACTCCTTCATCAGCCCGGCGGCGTTCTTCGACTACTGCAACATCGGCAATATAAGGCTCGCCATTGTCAGGAACAACCGTTGCAGCGCGAAAGATAAAATCGTAAATTCCGCCATCACTGTTAAACGGCAGAGTTTCATAGACTTTCGGATCGGCTTTTTTCTCGCTGCCGTCTACTAGAGATTGGAGAGCTGTCAGAAAAGCAATGAAATTGAGTCTGATTAAAAACATCTCGCTTTTTCCATGAAGCGCACCTGTTTCAATCAAAATAACCGGGGTTCCCCATTCGGAAATTCTATCGCCGAAAGCACGCGGATTGTAATCATCTTCGTAACGTCCGATATTTCCGCTGATAAATTGATTGAGAGCATTAATCATTATTGAGCAAATTCGTTTGTTACGCTCAAAACCTTCGGTTGATTTTCCTTCGAGATTGCCCGAAACTGCCAAAAGGGAAATCGTGGCTTGTTTTTTGGTGTTGCCAACTGTGGTTAAAGAGTTTTGATTGTGTAAGTTAAACCCAATATCGGGTTGCCATTCGTCACGCAATTTTTTCAAGAGATTTCCTTCCGGCGTGGAAAGCGATTGCGCATCCCGATTGATGTCAATAAATTGAGCGTTGCGCCGTTGATAAAGTTCGGCACCGTCAGGGTTTAACATCGGAACGGCACGCAAAGTGATTGATTCGGAAAGTTTTTTGACCCATCCGAGTTTTGAAGTTTGCAAAAATGTCAGCATATCCATCAGCGCAGAAGTTGCCGTCGGTTCATCTCCGTGCATTTGCGACCACATAAAAACTTTCAGTTTTCCTTTACCCCATTCAACTTGGTAAATTTCGCGATTTTGATAACTGCGTCCAACCTCAGTCACGGGTAAACCTAATTTTTTTAAGCCTGCCAGATAATCTTGCAAATCTTTATGACGGACACTTGACGGCGGCATTTTGGAAATATGCTGTTTATCCCAAATCTCCGCAAACTCTTTTGGCGATTGCGCCGAAATAATTGTATTCATTATAAATAATATTGAAAGTAGAATGACGAGAGCAGTTTTCATATTGATAAAATAATGCTTTTTGAGGAAAAATGAAAGCGATTAAGTTTCAGTAATTTTCTTAAATTGAGGGGTGTTTTTAACAAAATCAAAATCAGGATCGTTTTTAGCGGTTTCCTTAAAGGTCGAGGAGGCTTCAATTGCTGATTTTAAGTATTTTAAGGCTTCTTTTTTATTTCCAAGCAGTGAATTTAAACAAGCTAAATTGTAAATCTCTCCTTCAGTTTTTTCAAAGCCGTATTTTTTAATGACAATTTCAGCCAGCATCAAATATTTTTTTGATTCGTCATCATATCCCATAATCCGATAAATTGAGCCTAACACTAACAAAGGAAGAAAAATTCTTTCGTTCAACATTGCTGCCTTCTGACAAAACTCTATTGCTTCATAAAAACGATTCTGCTTATGTAAAATTAAGCCCAATTGTAGATGAAATGCAGCGTCATTCGGTTTGAGGTTGTTTATTTTACGAAGATATTGTTCGGTTTTGACGACATCTTTTTCTTGGTGCTCATAGAGATAGGCAAGACACTCGTAGGCGTGGACATTATTTGGATCCAACTCAATCGCTTTTTCTAAACTGGCTTTAGCTTCTTTTGTTCGGAATTCATATCTTAATAATGCGTTTCCAAGCCCTGAATGAGCCTCTGAAAATGAGGGTTTCAAAAAAATCGCCATTCGATAACATTCTTCGACATCATTTAAACTGGAACCGTCATTTGACTTAATGTCTCCCAACATTTTATAAGCATCAGCATTATTTTGATTATACTGAATGGCTTTTAAAAGATAATTTTTAGCTTCTACTTGGCGATTAGCATCATACATTATCAACATCGCAAAATTTGAGTAAGCATACGACATTTTAGGGTTGCAAATAATGGCGTTTCGATAGTGATTTTCAATTATTACTTTATCTTTTCTGAGTCTATGGCAAGCGAATCCTAACCAAAAGTGAGCTTGGGCATTATCAGAATCCAACTCAAGAATTTGTTCTGCAATTTTTATAAGTTCTTCCGAATTTAAATCTCTGGAAGCTCGGCTCCCTATTGTCTGAAGGTAAGCTAATTTGTCTTTGCGCTTTGCTTCATCTGAAACTTTAACTTCTTTTGTATCTTTCATTTTGATACATTATATCATCAATTAAATGAGAGAATTAAAGGCAACAAAAACAAAAAAGACAAAAGTAAAAATAGCTATTTTGCTCGCTGAGATGTATAACATTTATTTGAATTATACGTCCTTATTTGATACAATAAATCTATGCCTTTCAAAGATTTAGAGAAAAAGCGAGCCTATCAACGCGAATATAAGCGAAAATGGTATCAAGAGAATAAAGCTAAACATATTGGTTATGTCAGAAATCACAATACAAAAGTTGATGATTGGTTTCAGCAATATAAAAGGACATTATTCTGTGAGCTATGCGGTGAAAATCATCCAGCTTGTTTGGATTTTCATCATACTAATCCCAAAGAGAAGAAGTTTTCAGTAAGTCAAAAAGGAACAGACCAAGTTTAAAACAATTACAGGAAGAGATTGCTAAGTGCCAAGTCCTTTGTGCGAACTGTCATCGTAAAGAACACTACAAACAAAAAGAAAAGGAGCGTTAAAACTCCTTTTCTTTCAAAATTATGGTGGCGGGGGAGAGACTTGAACTCTCAACCTCAGGGTTATGAATCCTGCGCTCTAACCAGTTGAGCTACCCTGCCACGAATTAAGGATTATAACTAATAGCCAACAAAAACGCAAAAATGCTACGATTAAACATTGATAAAATTTTTCAATTTGTAATTGTTTAAATTTTTATGGCAACTGAGCCTTTTAAATTAGTCATCACAATTTTTAATTTTATCAGCATAAAAAGAGGTAGATTTATGAGAGAGATATTGATTATTTCAGTTTTTGTCGTAAGTTTGGCGATTACAGGTTTGGCTCAAAAGACACGAACGGTGACTGTTGCCTGTCAGCCAAATGCAATCGTTTGGATTGATGATATAAAGCGCGGAACAACTGATGCCAACGGCAAATTAACTGTCAAATTTATTGCGCCCGGAACTCGCAAAATAAAGGTTCGTGCTTATGGCTTCAAAGAAGCCACACAAAATCTGCTTCCAACTCAGAGCGAGGTTAATGTTGCTTTAGTTAAAACAACTGACGAAGCTGAGCTAACTTTCCAAGAGGCTGAAAAGATGTCAACAATTGATCGTCAAAAATCCATCGAACTATATCAAAAAGTGATTAAATTACGTCCCAAATATGCTGAAGCTTACGTGGCGATGGCGCGGGTGATGTCTGATGCTGGCGATTATGAAAACGCACGCGGGGCAATTGCCAATGCCAGAAAGTTACGTCCGATTTATCCCGAAGCATCAGCGGTCGAAGGCAGAATTTACAAAGCTGATGATGAAGAAGTCAAAGCTATTGCTTCATTCAAACGGGCAATCAAAGAAGGGAACGGATTTCAGCCTGAAGGTCATACCGGATTAGGATTACTCTACAAAGATAAAGCTGAAAGTGCGGCTTCCTCAGGCGATTTTGATGGCGAAGAAGAAAATTACAAAATTGCCGCAACTGAACTTAAAGTTGCTCTCGCACAACTGGCAGGAACTGAGCCTGTTTTATACGAACTACTGGGCGGAGTTTATGAAAAGACAAAAAAATACCCCGAAGCTATTGCTATTTATGAAGAGTATTTACGGCTTTTCCCTGATACGCCCGAAGCCACTACTTTTCGTTCTTACATTGTTCAAGTTAAAAAACTAATGGCTGAACAGTAAGTCTAAGTAAAAAGGCAAAAGTCAAAATAAGGGGATTTGAACTTACATAAATTCAGTCAGCCAAACTTTTCCGGCTTCCCATATTTAAATTTTTACACTTTTATAAACTTTGTTTTGCATTTTTTTACAAACGCGCTATAATTCAAATGGCGTGTTTTTTTATGCTCAAAAAATACGTTTCCTACAAGCAAACCATCTTTTTTAATCAAACCAAAACCGCAAAATTCTTGGAGAAGAAGTAATGTCAAACAAAGTATTTTCAACTAAATCATTTCTACAGATTTTCGTTCTTTCATTAAGTTTTTCAATCGTTTTAGTTAATGGCTGTGCTGTTTCAGCAAAAAGTTCGGAAGAAACTCCAGCTGAAGCGCCAAAAACCGAAGATAAAGCCCAAAATTTAACAAAGAATTCAGTTCCAAAAGGTAGAATCCGTATTGAAAGCGGCTCTCCGGCAGATGCAGTCCGCCTTTTCTATAAGAATTTGCGCGAAAAGCATTTTCGTGAAGCAATGATGATGACCAATCTGAGGTCGGCAGTTGAAGGATTGTCTGATAGCGAAATGCAGGATTTAAGTTCGGATTTTGAGCCTTTAGCAGCGCAAGTTCCGGCAGAACTTGAAATCAACGGCGAGATCATTACCAACAATTTAGCAACCGTAACTGCCAAATTACCAAATGATGAAACAGGTCGAATCGAACTGACCCAGCTCGAACTACGCCGCGAAAATAATGCGTGGGTGATGTTAATTGCTGAAGCAGATGCCGAAGCCTTAGCCAAAAAGGAAGGAAAGAACTACTTTTTTAAACTGCGAATTGATACGCATCATGTTGAAGCTCAAAATATGATGGAGCGGATTGCAAAGGCTCAAACGCTTTATTCAATGCAGAGCGGAGGTGCTTTTGGAGATTTTCAGGCTTTGATTTCAAAAGGATTTTTACCCGATGATGTGTTAAATACACAATCGACCGGTTATCGTTTTAGTATGAAATTGGAATCAAATGGAGCAAAATATTTTGCGATGGCTGAGCCTGCCGCATATGGCAAAACCGGCAAACTTTCCTTTTTGTTGGAAGGCGGCGGAGCGGATAAAAAAGCTGTTATGAAATCGGAAGATAAAAAGGGGCAACCACTAAAAAAATAAGGTTTATCAATAAAATTATAAAAAAGTGTTGAAAACTATTAAAAAAAGGTTTATAAGATTTGTAACCCCTGCGTAAGACGACGATTTTCTGTCTTTCCAAAAAACATTAAATGCCTAATATTATTACCAAGTTGGTTTCAACTTTGCGCGGACAAATGAACCGGATCAGTTCTTCTCGGCGCAACCTAAATGTGCCAATCAGTGTTAGTTTTGAACCTACTGCTGCTACTGGTCGTTTAACCCTAAAACCTGAGATTCTTTCAATTAAAGGCGAGACCAAGGATTTAAGTAATACCGGAGTAGCTTTTTTAGTCGATTCAATTCGTTTGAAAGAACATTATCTGGTAGGTGAAGAGCGTGTTTTAAATGCTGAACTTGATCTGCCTAATGGACAGGTCAAAATGAAACTTATCGGGCAGAGATACGAGCAAGTTGGTGAACATCTTTCGATCAGTCAATATTTAATCGGCGCAACTATTTTGAGTATGACCTCGCTGGACAGAGAACTATACGATGAATATTTGCGAATCGGTAATAAGGTAAAAAAAGATAAATCTAAAATATTTGAACTCGAAGTAACCAAAAGTTAGACCTAAATATAAGCAAAATCAGATAAAAACGCTGGAAAATGACCTTTCAGCGTTTTTTTTGTTGATTTTTGGTTAAAAAAGTTTTATAAGAATTGAACCTAATTAATTTAATTTCTTTTCTACGAGGAGAAAAAATGCTGACTACGCTTGCTAAACAAGTGAATAAGTCTGTTTTTGACTTATTTACATCAAGGCGCAAAGCCGATTTATCTATTTCGATTTCTATTCCGCCCAATAAAGGGCAGGCAATTCGTAATTTGGAAACAGGACAGTTCCGTTGTAATGAATCTACACCGACCTTAAAAGTCAAAACGATTGCATTAAGCAAAAACAGTATTTCATTTATCGTGCCGTCAATTCGGTTTAATGATACTAATTTAGCCGGAGATGGCAGAGTTCTAAAAATCGAGCTTGAACTACCAAACGGAAAAGTTACCCTTGAGGTGATCGGTGAACGCTATGAACGGATTGGCAAACGCACCTCATTAGCCGAATATATGGTCGAAGCCAGAATAGTTTATATTAATCCGATAGAAGCCGAAGTTTATCGAAAATTTCTCCGAAATGGCGGAGCCGCAAGTGAGGCCAAAGGAAATAATCTGGTTTTCGGCATTACTGAAAGATAGGATAAATTGTTAATTATTGATTGTTAATGGTTAATTGAGTTTATTGATAATGTTCGATTAACCATAGCCATTCGATAAAAATGAAAAAGATGCAAGTTTTTTGGTGCCTTGCATCTTTTTTTGTCGAAATAATTAACAATTAACAATTAATAATTAACCATTAACCTCATTTTATGTTTTAATTTTCTCAATGAAAGAAAAAATCGGAATCGGATTTATCGGAACAGGATTTGCCCGCAAAGTGCAGCTTCCTGCCTTCAAAATGTGTGAAAATGCGGAAATTATTTCGGTTGCCAGTGCAAGTTTAAGCAATGCCAAAAGCACTGCCAAAGAGTTTAATATTCCGCATTGGACGGATAATTGGCGCGAAACTATCGAACATAAAGATGTTGACCTTGTTTGCATTACAACTCCGCCTGATTTACATTGCGAACAAACGCTTTACGCCCTTGATCACAACAAACATATTTTATGCGAAAAACCGATGGCGATGACTGTGGCAGAGGCGCAAAAAATGTGCGAAGCAGCTCGAGAAAAAGGCGTAATGGCATTGATTGACCACGAATTACGCTTTCAAAACGGCAGACAAAAAGCCTTTCAGATGCTCAGAAACGGCGAAATCGGTAAAATTCGGCACATCAAATATGTTTTTCGTAATGCCCAACGTGGAAATCCCGATATTCTCTGGAATTGGTGGTCGGACGAAAACCAGGGCGGCGGGACGCTCGGTGCAATCGGTTCACATGCGATTGATACGATGCGTTGGTTTTTAGGCACGGAAATTTCGAGTGTTTTTTGTCAATTGCAAACTCACGTCAAACAGAGAAAAGATGCAAACGATGAAATCAAACAAGTTACCAGCGATGATGAAACTAATATTATTTTGCGTTTTGCTGACAGCGATTTGACCGAAGATGCGACCGGAAATGTTTCGCTTTCGATGGTCGAATTTCCCGATTATCAACATTCAATTGAATTCGTCGGCACTGAAGGTTCACTGAAAGTTTTATATTTAGGTGAAATATATTTGACCAAAAAAGGCGAAGAAAATTGGACCCCAATCGAAGTCGAATTGGAAAGATCAGTTGACGGGATTTTTAACTCCGGTTTTCCTAGCGGATTTGTTGCCTTTGCTAAAAGAATTGTTGATGCACTCCAAGCGGGTGAAACTGAAATTCCGCATGCCGCAACTTTTGAAGATGGATTGCGAGTGCAGGAAATTTTGGATGCCGCGCGGGAATCAAATTCAAACGGTTGTTTGATAAAGATTTAAGTTTTATACAAAAAATAAATTGAAATTCTTTGCCATTTTGCGGCTTTGCGTTAAATTTAATCTCAAACTATGCATCCTGAAATTTTAGCCAAAGTTATTCGTGGCGAAACCGTCGAATCAATCCATCGCGGACATTTAATCGTGTTGGATGGTGATGGGAAAGAAATTTTTGCGCTTGGCAATCCGGATTTTGTGACGTTTTTTCGTTCAGCCGCAAAACCTTTGCAGGCAATTCCTTTTTTGTTGAGTGGAGCAGCGGAGCGTTTCGGTTTTCTCGAAAACGAAATTGCGCTCGCCTGTGCCTCACATTCGGGCGAACCTATTCACGTTGCAACTGCGGCTAAAATGTTGCAAAAGAGTGGTTTAAGTGAATCTGATTTACGTTGCGGGTCGCATTTACCTTTTTACCAGGAATCAGCGCATCAAATGATTCGGAACATCGAAAAGCCTAATCAGCTTCACAATAACTGCTCAGGAAAACATTCGGCAATGTTAGCTTTTGCTAAACACATCGGCGCAGATCTGAAAAATTATGAAATGCTCGAAAATCCGATTCAGCAACAGATTTTAAAGACAGTGGCAGAATTTACCGAAATTCCGAAAGATGAAATCGAACTTGCCATTGATGGTTGTGCGGCGGTCAATTTTGCCTTGTCTTTACGCGGAATGGCGCGTTCATTTGCGAAATTAGTTTTTCCGCCAAACAGTTTTGATGTGGAGTTGCGCGAGGCTTGTCGGCGAATCGTCTCGGCATTTATGGCTTATCCCGAATTGATTGGCGGAACCGAAAGACTTGATACATTGATAATGAACGCTGCTAGCGGAAAACTGATTTGCAAAGTCGGTGCGGAAGGTCTTTGGCTCTGCGGAGTTTTGCCTTCGCCCAATTGGAAACGCGGATTGGGAATCGCTTTAAAAATCGAAGACGGTGAAGATAATCGAGCCCGTCCTGCCGTTGCAGTCGAACTTTTGCGCCAATTGGAAGTTTTAGAGGCGGACGATTTAAAAGAATTATCACCAATGCCAATAAAAAATTGGCGCGGAGATTTGGTTGGCAGAGTTGAGGTAAGTTTACATTTAGCCACGAAATAACACGAAAATTCACGAAAAAAGAAAAAACATTTTATGTTCTTTCGTGTTTGTTCGTGGCAAATCCTTTTTTGTGGCAAAATTACCTATATGGCAAAAGAACAAGAAATTCGTCCGCCCGTGTTGACGAAAAATCCCCATGGCGACATCAATGTTAATTCGTTAGCTGATCTTTTAGAGTGGTTTTTGACTTATGATCAAAAGGTCGGAGTGGTGAGACATCCCCACGTTCAGGAACTTTTTGAATGGAAACAAGCAGATGATGCTGCTAATGGTGTATCCGTTTATCCTTTTGAGAACGCCGAAGCACGGTTTGCGATCGGAGTTTTCCAGGCAATTGCGGAAAATAATTCCCAAGAAAAATTGCAATCGTGGATGACGGACATTTTACAGGCACTCGGCGAATCAAAACAAACCCGCGAAGATTTTGTCGAGCAATATCAGCTCGAAACCAATCAAGGCGCATCATTTATCGTCGAAGCCCAAAAACTTCCTTCGCGCATTGAACAACGATTTTTTTTAACTAGCGCCTGGATTGAATCACTTTGTATGGCAGAAGTCAGGTTTTTAGGCTGGGTTTATCAGGAACTTTACGGTGTTCCGTTTCAACCGATAAGTAATTAGCAATATTTGGAAAATAATTAACGTTTTTTGTAATTCTCAACTGATTTTTTGTGATTTCTACGTTTATCCGAGGACAAATAAGGTTAAAAATTTCCCAGTAAAATTTTTAAATTATCCCGATAATTTCTAGTCATTGTCAGTTTTTTTCCGCTTTTCATAATAACGGTTTGATCGCCGTTGAAAAGCGGATGCATTTCTTTGATCTGGTCAATATTAACGATGGTTGAACGATGGATTCGGACAAATGTTTGCGGATTGAGTTTGGCTTCTAATTGATGCAGACGCATCCGGATCAAATGAGAGTTGTTGCCTGTATCTAATTCTAAATAATTGCCTTGTGCCTCGATAAAATTTACTTCATCAACTCCAACGAAAATAATCTTCCCGCGTTCTTTGACCGTAATTCGGCGCAGATATTTTTCTTCGCCTTTGAGTTCGTTGAGCAAAGCCAATAATCGTTCATCCGTCGGAACATTATCTTGTTTAAGGATTTGCTCTTTAGCTCGTTTTAAGGTGGATTCCAGACGCTCAGCCGAAAAAGGTTTGAGCAAATAGTCAAACGCATTGACCTCGAAAGCGCGAATGGCAAA